>JALRIK010000009.1 GCA_023255435.1 Marivivens sp. | reverse complement strand
CCCAAGAGGGAAAAGTGCTGGTCAGCCTTGACTATAGCCAGATCGAATTGCGGATTTTGGCGCATGTGGCAGGTATCGATGCACTCAAGCAAGCCTTCCGCGACGGGCACGACATCCATGCGATGACCGCCTCGGAAATGTTCGATGTCCCGCTCGACCAAATGACGTCTGATATCCGTCGGCAGGCCAAAGCGATCAACTTCGGTGTGATCTACGGAATTTCGGGCTTCGGTCTTGCGCGTAATCTACGCATCCCCCGCGCCGAAGCGCAGGGCTTTATCGATCGCTACTTCGAGCGGTTCCCCGGTATTCGAAGCTATATGGACGACACGATCGAATTTGCGAAAAAGCATGAATTTGTCGAGACTCTCTTCGGGCGCAAAATCCATACCCCCGAGATCAACGCAAAAGGTCCGACCGCTGGTTTCGCGCGACGTGCGGCCATCAACGCCCCGATCCAAGGCACCGCTGCAGATATCATTCGCCGCGCTATGATCCGTATGGAACGCGCTATCGCCGATGTTCCCGCTCGGATGCTGCTACAGGTACACGACGAACTTTTGTTCGAGGTAGAGAAGGGCGCGGAAAAAGAGCTGATCACAATCGCCAAAGAGGTGATGGAGAACGCGTCCGATCCGGCCGTAAAGCTCGATGTCACGCTCGAGGTTGAGGCAGGGACTGGCGCGAATTGGGCAGAGGCGCACTGACGCCCTCTGAAACAAAGAAAAGCCCGGTGGATCACCACCGGGCCGGCTCTCGCCTTCGTGCACGGCCATCGGCGTCCCCGCCTGTTCCGTGTCGAACAAAATACCCCTTTGGGGTTAACAAAGTGTAGCCTTGCCTTTGTGCCCTAAATATCCTCGGGGGTGAATTTGCCCGAAAGGGCAAAGAGGGGGCGGAAAGCCCCCCCGCTTCCGTCAATTCATGGCTTTGTTCTCGATGGCCGATCCGCGCGCGTTCGTGGTAATCTGGATCAGCCGCGGCTTGAGCGCTTCAGGCACTTCCCGCGCAAGATCGACGTGCAGCATCCCGTTTTCATGGACCGCACCCGTGACCCGGACGTGGTCGGCGAGATGGAACCGACGCTCAAACGCGCGTTGGGCGATTCCGCGGTGTAGGAACACCTTGTCCTCTTTCTCTTCGGGCCGCGTGCCCGAAATCAGCACTGAATTTTCGCGCACTTCGACCGAAAGATCATCTTCGGTAAAGCCTGCGACGGCAATCGAGATGCGCCATGCATCTTCGGCGGTTTTCTCGATGTTGTAGGGGGGGTAATTCTGGGCGCTCGTGTCGTTGGTCAGAACACGATCCATCAAGTCAGCGATTTGGTCAAAGCCGACAGTGGCGCGATACAGCGGTGCAAAGTCAAAATTGCGCATGGGGTTATCCTCCTTTGAGCGACAACAATATCAGTGCCTTCCGATTGGACAGGCGGTGACGGGACCCGTTGCGGCGTCCCTTAATAATGATCTGGGGAGCGTGTCCGGTGCTTTCAAGACCCTAGGGGCGAACGAATTTCGCGCCTGTGGAATTCCGGTTTCCCAGTCTGTTGGTCTCGATTCTAGGAGTGTCGAAAGAGGACACCAGCTCGGCCAATTCGTTGCCAAGCGCGGTCCCGAGCGAAACCTTTCTCTCGCCGACATGCGCCATGACCGATATGACAGAAACAATCCTTGGTGTCCCGTTTTCCAAGGTGAAGACAGGCGCACCAGACGAGCCGAAATTGATGTCGCAGCTCATGACAAGAAATCCGTCTTGCGTTCCGATGACACTGCAAACCTCTTGGAGCGAGGGGGCTTCGGCGCGGTCTTGGGCATAGCTCACCACCCCGATTTCCTGTCCCGACCGCGGTGTTGCAGCAATCTCGAACGGCACGATCCGCGAGGTGCGGATCGGTTGGGCCAATTCGAGAACCGCAAGATCATAAGGCACTTCGGCCAGATCGGCACTGGCCCGATGGTGATATTCAGGATGGGCAAGGATTCGGCGGACCGAGCGATAGGCCTCGGCGCGGCCGTTTCGCAAACCGGCATTGAACTCGAAAGTAGTCGGAGAAAGAAGCGCTCCGTCATCGCCATAGACGCAATGTGCTGCGGTCAGAACGAGATCATCGCGAATAAGAGCAGCCGTGCAGAAGCCCTCGCCCCCGATGTCGAGCCGACCGACGGCATCCCAGCCACGGCTGTCGTTCAGGGATTGCATCGCTTGAAGCGATGCATCCTGAGCTTGCGCACCATTTGCCAAAAGCCAGAGTGCGGCGGCGATAGCTGTTTTCTTCATAAATCCTGCCCTCATCGCTTTTTCCTAGGCGATGCTTCGGGCAAGATTAAGGCGGTTATCGTAGATTGGGAACCGCTTGCGTCATGATGCTTTGGGATAGTGCGCGCGGTTCGGGGCCACCCGTTGCCCAATCCAGCAACTCGACCGTGTGAACGATCGGCACTTCGGTGCCCGAACCGATTTGCATCATGCAGCCTATATTGCCGGCCGAGATGATATCGGGTTTGAGCGCCTCCAAAGTGCGCACTTTGCGTGTTTTGAGTTGTCCGGAGATTTCAGGTTGCATCAGGTTGTATGTCCCTGCAGAGCCGCAGCACAGATGCGGATCGGCAGGTTCAAGCACGGTGAATCCCGCCTTGCGGAGGAGATCTTTCGGGGCCGCTTTGATCTTTTGCCCATGTTGGAGCGAACAAGCTGCGTGATAGGCGACACGTTCGCTGCGCTGGGGGAGGTCCGGAAGATCGAGCGTTTGCAACAGCTCGGTGATATCCATCGCAAGCCCCGAGACGCGGGCAGCCTCTTGGGCAAGCGGATCATTGCGGAACATATGCCCATAATCTTTGATCGTCGTTCCACAGCCCGAGGTGTTGATCACGATGGCATCAAGTCCCTCGGTCTCGATCTCGCGGCTCCATGCTTGGATATTGGCTTTGGCGGCGCGGTGACTATCGTCCTCTTTGCCCATGTGATGGGTTAGCGCGCCGCAGCAGCCAGCGCCGTCCGCGACCACAACTTCACAGCCTAAGCGGGTCAGAAGTCTGATGGTGGCGTCGTTGATATCGGTATTCAGCGCTTTTTGGGCGCAGCCGGTCATCAACGCCACGCGCTTTTTCTTGGTACCATGGGGGGCAAAGGTCTGTGGGTCGTCGTTTCGACTGACGGGCGGGATCTGCTTTGGTGCCATTTCAAGCATTGCCCGCAGACGCGCATCGGGGATCAGCTTGCGGAAAGGACGGCCGATTTTGGCGGCGAGCAAGGCAAGTCTGAAGCGCGTCGGATAAGGTAGGATTTGCGCAAGCATCCAGCGCAACGCACGGTCGGACCAAGGTCGGTCATAGTTCTTTTCGATGTAGGCCCGCGCATGATCGATGAGGTGCATGTAATGCACACCCGACGGACAGGTGGTCATGCAGGCAAGACACGAAAGACAGCGGTCGATATGTTTGACCATTTGCGCATCGGGCACACGCTCGTTCTCAAGCATGTCCTTGATAAGGTAAATCCTACCCCTCGGGCTGTCGAGCTCGTCGCCAAGCACTTGATAGGTCGGACAGGTTGCGGTGCAGAACCCACAATGCACACAAGAGCGCAGAATCTGGTTTGCGCGTTCGATCCCAGGGTCCTGGAGCTGCTCTGGGGTAAAGAATGTCTGCATAGGTCAGCTCATAAGTCCGGGGTTGAGAATGCCTTTGGGGTCGAAGCGTGCGCGAAGCCCATTTGTCAGCGCGGCGATGGCGCGCGGTTCGGGTTGGAATACCGAAAGCCGTGTCCGATCCTTCAGCGCGGCTTTGACAAGTGTCACATGCCCGCCGCCGTAATTGTAAATCTCTCGCTGAAGCTTTTCATGGAGCGGCTGCGGGTCAGCCTTTGAGCCGATCCACAAAAGACCGCCCGCCCAGTCCATCAGGACCTCGATCTCATGTTCACGCTGTAGCATTTCCAGAAAATCAGGCGCTCTGCTCGGGGTCATCGAGACGCGCCAAACCGTATCGAAACCCGCAAGAGGTTGGACGTTTCTGATCCCGCGCCAAAGTTCGGTTTGAGCGCTCTGGTCCTGATTAACTACGATCTCGCCGCTCAAAAGTGAAACGAGACGTTCGCAGCGATATGCGGTCGAGGCCTCGGTGCCTTCGATGCGCAAATGCGTTGTGCCACCAAGATGGGCTGCACCTGTGACCTCGAAAGGCGAGCCCATTGCTTTCGAAATGCTCGCGACAGCTTCTTTCGTGTTCTGGCCGTGAAGGGTCAGCGTAAGCTGGCGCTCGGCCACGGGAAGGACCTTGAATGAAACTTCGCTCAGAACGCCGAGTGTGCCATAGCTTCCCGCCATGAGCTTGACGAGATCGTAGCCGGTGACGTTCTTCATGACCCGCCCACCGTTTTTGACGATGTTGCCCATGCCATCCACGAAACGGACGCCGAGCATGAAATCCCGCGCCGCGCCGACCTGAATGCGGCGGGGTCCCGATACATTTGCGGCGGCAATTCCGCCCATGGTCGGTTCGCCCGTGGTGCCAAGAAGAACGCGGTGATCCATCGGCTCGAAGGCAAGGCGTTGTCCTTCGGCAGCAAGAGCTTCTTCAACCTTTGTTACGGGCGTGCCCGATTGCACCACCAGTGTCAGCGAACCTGGTTCATAAAGCGTGATCCCGTCGAGGCCCTTGGTCTCGAGAAGCGTGCCTGTCACGGGTTTGCCGATCGGCCGTGTGCCTCCACCTTGGATCGAGAGAGGGCCAGAGGACATCGCAATCGCCTCGGCGAGGTCTTGTTCGGTTAAGGGGGTCATGGTGATCCTATTCTGCCGCGATGCGGCGCTGTTCTGACGATGCCAAAGGAAAGACTTTGGCAGGGTTCAACAGCCAGCGCGGATCAAAGACATCCTTGACAGCCATTTGTGCTTCGAGATCAGCCTCTGCGAACTGTGCGGTCATGAGATCGCGCTTTTCTATGCCGACCCCATGCTCGCCCGTCAGGCAGCCCCCGACTTCGACGCAAAGCCGAAGGATATCGGCCCCGAAGGCTTCGCATTTCTCGAGATCGCCGGGTTTGTTTGCATTGTAGAGAATGAGCGGATGCATGTTCCCGTCGCCTGCGTGGAACACATTGCCGACGCCAAGCCCGTATTCCTTGCTCATCTCGCCGATCCTGCGGAGCACGTAAGGAAGCTCGGAGACCGGAATTGTCCCATCAAGACACATATAGTCGTTGATCTGCCCCATCGCGCCAAAAGCTGATTTGCGTCCCAGCCAGATCCGCGCAGCCTGATCGGCATCACGTGCCTCGCGGAATTCCACAGGGTTGTGGCGGAGCGCGATCGCTTTGATCTTGTCGAGTTGCTCGCGGATTTCGGCAGGGCTGCCCTCGACCTCGATGATAAGAAGCGCTTCGCACATCGGATAGCCTGCCTTGGCAAAGGCCTCGGTCGCTTCGATACAGGGGCGATCCATGAATTCGATGGCCACAGGAAGAATGCCCGACTTGATGATGTCGCTGACGCATTCCCCTGCAACTTCGTTGCTGTCGTATCCGATCAAGACGGGAAGAGCGCCCTCGGGCTTGGGAAGAATGCGTAGGGTGGCTTCGGTCACGACCCCAAGCTGACCCTCGGAGCCGCAGATCACGCCAAGCAGATCCATACCGCCCGCGTCGACATAGGTGCCGCCGATGTCGAGGATTTCGCCCTCCATCGTCACCATTCTTACGCCCATGAGGTTGTTCGTCGTCACACCGTATTTAAGGCAATGTGCACCGCCCGAGTTCATTCCGATGTTGCCCGCAATGGCGCAGGCCAACTGCGATGAAGGGTCAGGGGCGTAAAAGAAACCATCCGCTTCGACAGCGCCCGTGACGGACAGGTTCGTGCGCCCCGTCTGAACCCTGATGTAGCGATCGTCATAGTTTGTTTCGATGACCTGATTGAGACGCGAAACGCCCAGAATGACCGCATCGGCCGTCGGAAGCGCGCCCCCTGCAAGCGATGTTCCCGATCCACGCGGCACCACAGGCACGCGCTCTTCAAAGCATACGCGAAGGACGGCTGCGACCTCTTCGGTGGTCGAAGGAAGCACGGCACACAAAGGAGGACAACGATAAGCGGTCAAAGCATCGCACTCATAGGCCCGAGTCTCTGCCGGATCATGGATAACGGCATCATGTGGGATAACCGATTGTAAACGTTGGACGATACGCTCCTTGCGGGCGATGATTCCTTCGTCGGGGATTGGCATTTCCATGATAATTCCTCCTGATTGGTAACTTCTTATAACCAATTTTCCGATCTGGCAAGTTTTAGAAGGCCATCGTAGAGTGAGCCCATGAATCTGATCGAGCACCTTTTGTTGTTGGAACCGCTGGACTGGATCGCAGGCATTGCGGTTCTGCTGGCTTGGGCGGGCATTGGTTGGCGGATCGAACATCCCAGCTCTAAGCGTCCTTCTGTTTCGGTCATCATGGCCGACTATCGCAGGCTTTGGATGATCGAGTTCCTGCGCCGCGATAACCGCATTTTCGACGCGCAAATGATCGGACATTTGCGCCAAGGGACCTCCTTTTTTGCGTCGACCTCGATCCTTGCGATCGGTGGTGTGCTCGCTCTTGTGGGGAACGTCGATCCCTTGCGGGGTGTGGCGGAAGAGTTCACTGATATAGGGTCGACCCCTGAATTCATCTGGCAACTCAAGCTGTTGCTTGTCTCATTCTTTCTAGTCTTTGCCTTTCTGCGCTTTGTCTGGGCACATCGGCTCTTTGGTTACGCGGCTGTGGTGATGGGGGCAGTCGGCCCGCTTGCAGATGCCAGAGAAGAACACAAGGCGCTTCAGGCGGCGGACCTGAATATCCGCGCCTCGACTAATTTTACGCGCGGCTTGCGCTCGATGTATTTCGCCTTGGGCACTTTGGCATGGATTGGCGGGGCAGGCGCGTTGCTTGTCGCCACGACTGCTGTGACGTTTGTTCTTTGGCGAAGAGAGTTCAACTCGGTGCCACGCGAAATCCTGCTTCGCAAATTCGAAGGCTAGCGGCGACCTTCCCGCAGCCATGCGCCGAGCAACATGCCTGCTGCCATCAGCAGTAAGAGCCATGTGGGAACGAGCGAAGCGATGGAAACCGTCGTGGCACGATAAGCCTCTCTCGGTGTGATGCCGATCCAGCCGCGCCCTGCCGCAGGACGACCGGATTGAACCGCGCGAACATCGGGAAGAGCGTCTTTGATACGGAAAACACCGCCACGTTCGGCATCGACAAGAGGTTCGAGGAAATCTCCGGTCGCAATAGTGTTTTCAAACTCTTTGGGTGCGGCGGGCCCAACAGCGATGACCGCATCTTTGTCCCCCTGTTCAAACGTGTACAGCCCCATCATTGGCGCCTCGAACCGCGCCTCGAACCGTCCCGGTGTCACTTGGCCCAGTACGAGTTCGGTCGTCGTTCCATCGGGTCCGGTAACGGTGACGCTGGGGACCTCGGTTCCGAGGGTCCTTCGGATTACGGTGATCGTTTCGCCGATGGCTTCAAGCCAGAGCGCTTCTTCCTCGAGTTCGGGCTCTTTCATCATCCAATGTGCAAGCCGACGAAGAAGCTCCTGTTGCGGGCCGCCACCCTCGAAGCCGCGATCCCAAAGCCAAGCCTGATCGGAGGCGAGCAGAGCAATGCGGCCCTCGCCCACCCGATCAAGGAGCAGCAGCGGGCTTTGCTCGACGCCCGACATGATGACCTCGGCGTTCGGTGCCGCCGCGACCTCGATCTGGCGCAACCAACGGCCCCAAGTGGGCATTCCGCCATCTTCGGTCGGTGCGAAATCCATGTCCGCCAAACCTTCGGTTACGGGGTGCTTGGCGCCCAGTTCGGTGATTTCGGGCACAAAACCCCGCTCGAATATGCGGGCACTGGGTGCGCCGGGGAGAATGTCGCCGAGAGGCGAGCGGAAAATGCTTTCCGCACTTCCGAATTCGGGTCCCGCAGCCACAAGAACAGCGCCCCCTTTGAGCACATAATCGGCGATATTTGCGATATAGCTCGTGGGAAGGATTCCACGCCTGCGATAACGGTCAAAGACGATGAGGTCGAATTCGTCGATCTTTTCCATGAACAATTCACGTGTCGGAAAAGCAATAAGCGACATCTCGTTCACAGGCACACCGTCCTGTTTTTCAGGCGGCCGCAAAATGGTGAAATGGACAAGGTCGACGCTCGAGTCCGACTTGAGAAGATTGCGCCATGTGCGTTCTCCTGCATAGGGTTCGCCCGAAACCAAAAGAACCCGCAGCCTGTCGCGCACGCCGTTGATCTGGACCACCGCAGAATTGTTGCGATCCGTAAGCTCGCCTTCGGTCAAAGGCGTCTCGAACTGAAGCACGTTAATTCCGCCATGAGGCAGCGACAGCGGAATCTCTATGTCTTGCGCGATGGGCACCTGAAAATCGAGCCGTTGCCCACCGTCGATCGTAATGGAAAGCGGGACGGTTGTTGAAGCATCCGGCGCTTTGCCCTGGTCCTCGATCCGGAGTGTGAGCGATACCTGTTCGCCAAGGATCGCAAAGCTCGGCGCATTGCGGATGATCAGCCGACGGTCCCAGTCGGTTTCTTGTCCCGTCAGTAAAAGGTGCAAGGGCGCGGGCAATTGCGGCGCAACCCCGAGGTCATGGGCGATTCCGTCGGTGATCAGAACGACGCCCGCAACGCGGCCACTCGGTTCTTGACCCAAGGCTTCGCTCAGAGCGGTCAAGAGAGCCGTGCCGCTGTCGTTCTCGCCGTCATCAAGCCGAACGACCCGAAGCTCGGTGTTCGGGCGCTCCGCGATCTCGGTCCGAATATGATCAAGCGCTGTTTGGGTTTGGTCGGGCCTATCAGAGAGGCTCTGGCTTGATGTATCATCTACAACAGCGATGACGATATCGCTTAGTCGAACACGGTCTTCTGACTGGATCGAGATATTGGCGAGAGCAGCAACAAGCACCAAAGCTGCGAGCCCGCGCAGCCACCAACCGTTTAGGCGCTTGTAGGCCGCAAAGACCACAAAAAGAGCCGCAACCGCGGCAAGGGTCCAGAGCAAAGTCCAGCTGATCAGAGGGTCAAAGATTAGCGAATTGCTCATTGGCCCAACCTATCAAGAAGCGCGGGGACGTGCACCTGATCCGACTTATAATTGCCCGTCAGAACATGCATGATAAGATTGATCCCAAAGCGATACGCGTATTCACGCTGCTGTTCGCCCGCCATACCGCGCCCGACGGGATAGAGCCTGTTTCCGATTTCATCGACCGCCCAAGCCGAAGCCCAATCATTGCCGCCGATCACCACGGGGGTCACACCGTCGTTGAGAATACGGAAAGGCAGACCTTCGATTTGCTCGGCATTCGCTTGTGCGGCCTCGACCCAGATATCCAGACTGTCGAAGCGTCCGGGATAGGCTTGGAGAAGGTAAAAGGTGCGCGACAGAACATGATCCTGCGGTATCGGTTCAAGCGGAGGGATATCCAGACCGATCGCAATGCGGCGGAGCTTTTGTCCTTCGGGCGTGCCGCCTCCGAAACCCGCACGATCTGCATCGCGGGTGTCGAAGAGGATCAGCCCGCCACGTTGTAGATATAGATTGAGCTTGGCATAGGCCTCTTGCGAGGGAATGGGCTGATCCGGACTGATCGGCCAATAAAGAAACGGAAAAAGAGCTATTTCGTCGGTTTCAAGGTTCACGCCCATCGGCGCGGCAGGCTCGACCGATGTGCGGCGGAACAGCGCCTGAGAAAGCCCGAGAAGACCGGCTTTGGCGCGGGCGTCAAGGGCGTCATCACCTGTGAGCACATGGGCGAGCACAACGTTCTCGGTCGCTTCGAGCGCAAAGCTGTCGTCCTGAGCCTGTGCGCCATGCGAGAGGACACCAATTCCGAGGGAAAAGACGAGAAATTGCGCGACACGCAACCGCCCCGTCAATCCAATTGCGGCGATTATGTCGATCAGAGCAAGCACAAGAGCAGCGGTCAACACAGCGCCTTTAAGGTCTTTGGTCTCGGATGCCTCCTGCCCTATTCTGATCACATCCGAGGGCCATGTCGCGGCTTCGAGAATGCGATTTTCGGATACGGCGTTCAGCGCGATGGTTTGCTCGTTCGCCTGATAAATCCCAGGGGGAAGATCCGCACTGATCTGACTGCTGGCAATCGTCGCACCGTCGACGTTTTCAAGGGTGTCGACTGCGGTCATCGCGCCGAAGCCATCCATGATTTGTGTCGGCGACCATGTCGAGGTTTCGAGATCTTGGATAAGTTGTGCGCGGTTGCCCGAAGCAAGAGCGAGGCGTTCTAGCATCTGGACGAACAGACCAGATAGAGGGAGGCTGGACCATTCTGCATTGGCGGTGACGTGAAACAGAACCACCTGACCAAGCCCCAATGTCTTGCGCGTCACAAGAGGGGTGCCGTCCGACAACTCGGCAATCACACGGCCTGCGAGTTTGGGGCTTGGCTGTGCAAGAACCTGTGTGCTCACGCTCACGTCTTCCGGAAGGGTCAGGCCAAAGAACGGGCTGTCTTCTTTGAAAGGCGCAAGTGCCTTTGGCTCGCCCCAACTCATCGCTCCGCCGAGCGTTCGACCGCCCGTGCGAAGCTCCACTGGCAAAAGCGCGTTTGCTTCGTCACGTAGGCGATCCGCTATCGCAAGGTTGGGCCCCGCAAAGCGCAAAAGCAGGCCACCGTTTTCAACCCACGTCGTAAGTTCCGCAGTTTGGATAGGGGGAAGGGCTGCCACATCTGCAAGAGCAATCACATCGGGATTGGCAAGAAGGAGCTGATCCAGCGGACCACTCAGAATATCTGCCGAAGGTGCGAGAGCTTCACGCAGGTAATGGAAGGGAGACAAAAGCTCGAGACCCTCTTGGCTTGTGCCCGTGTCGACGAGAGCAACCTCACGGCGACGTAACGCGTCCCCCGTCAATGAAACGGCGCCCGCTGAGGCAAAATTGGCGATATCAAATCGGGTCAACCTGTTTCGAAGCTCCGGGGGCAAATTGAATGCGGCAGTCGCCATGAATGTGCCAGCTTCAAAGGAGAGGGGTTGCTCTTCCAACACACGTTCAATGCCTGCGGGATCGAGGCCCAGAGCGCGGATGCGCGCCTCGGTGCTCACATCCCCTGAACGCAAAGCTGTAACCGAAATCGTGCCGTCGCGGAGTTCGGCAGGCCTGAGCGCCAAAATCGGCGAAGCGGGTGTTGCAACACTGACCCGACCTTTTGAGCGCAATGCGTCGAGCAATGCTTCGCGACCAGAGCGCTCCAGTCCATCAGAGAGCCAGATCGTGTCAAACGGCTCCTGTGGGAGGGATGCCACCAGCGCGAGATAGTCGCCTTCTTGCGGCTCCCATGCTTGGGGGCCAATGCTGTCGAGCAGGGCAGAGTTGACCTGCGGGGAAACAAAAGTCGGTTCTGTCGAACTATAAGTGAGTGAAACGAGCGCGGTCAGAGCCTCATCGCGCGCAGCTTGGTCCAAGATCGCCTCTGCCATGGCTTTGGTATTGTCCCAGTCCTGCGCAGCGCCCCAGCTTGCGTCCATCACGATCAACAGCCGTTTCGAGGTGGAAACACTCTGGTCGCGCGGATTGAGAAGGGGGCCGGCAAATCCGATGATGACCGCCGCGACTGCCAAAAGTCTCAGAAGCAAAAGCCACCATGGTGTGGTGTCGGTCTGGCTTTCTTTGTCCTTGAGGCCGAGCAGAAGAACAATCCCGGGGAACTTGCGTCGGATCGGGGCAGGCGGCACCGCTCGGAGCAGGTAAACGATAACCGGCAAGAGCGCGAGCGCCCAAAGCAAAAGCGGCGAGGTGAAACCAATCGGACCGAGAGACCACATCAGCGCTGTCTCTCCAACGCGGCATATACGGACAAAAGCGCTTGGGTCGAGCTTTGATCCGTATGGTGGATTTGATAGTGCCAGCCCGAGCGCTGGGCCAACTTTTGGAGCCGATCTTTCCGCTCGTTCAAACGTTCAAGATAGGCGGGACGAAGGTCTTTGGCCCGCAACGTTTCGAATTCGAGACGCTTGTCCACGCTTTCAAAAATCGTCCTGCCGCCGAACGGAAAGGTCTCTTCTGCAGGGTCGAGAACCTGTAGCAAAAGTCCGGTCACTCCAAGGCTAGCTGCCTTGGCCAAAGCTGTTTCCACAGCCTCAAGGTTCGAGAAAAAATCGCTTATGAAAATCGCTCTGGCGTGCGGCGCGAAATGCTCTGCGCTGGGCGCGTTGTCGGCCTGCGTTTCAGATAGTGCGCTTGTCAAACGGAGGATCTGCTCGCTCCCTCGCTTTGCCGGAATATGGGGCGAAACAAGGCCGACACGCTCGCCCGCGCGAAGCATCAGGATCGCGCTTGCAAGGCCGATCAAACGGGCGCGCTGTAATTTTGTCTCGAGTTGCGCGCCGCTCGCAAAGTCAAGTGACGCGCTTTGATCAACCCAGAGAGAAACGGTCTGCGCGATTTGCCATTCCTTGTCCTGGACGAACGACGCATCCGAGCGGGCAGACCGACGCCAATCGATATTACGTGCATCGTCTTGTGCCGTCGCGGGGCGATACTGCCAGAAGTTCTCGCCCATGCCTGCACGTCGTCGGCCATGCTCGCCCATGACCACACTAGAAGCGAGGGTCTCGGCTCTGACCAAGAGAGGCGGAAATCTGGCTGCGACCTCTTCCGCCCGAGTGCGAAGCGGTAGTGTCACGCGGCGGCCTCGACCTTGGTGATCTGAGTTGCGACGTCTTCGATGATGCGGCCAAGATCCTCGCCGCGCGCACGCGCCGCAAAGCCAAGCGCCATACGGTGACTAAGCACTGGCTTTGCCAAACGGCGCACATCCTCGACAGAAGGCGCAAGACGTCCATCGAGAAGTGCCTGAGCGCGAGATGCGAGCATCAAAGCCTGAGAGGCCCTCGGACCGGGACCCCAACTGATATTTTCGCGGATGAGAGAGGGAGCATCGTCATTGGGTCGACATGCACGGACCAGATCGAGAATGCATTCGACCACGCTCTCGCCCACGGGCATACGCCGCAGGAGCGTTTGTGCCTTGATCAGTTCCTCTGACGTAAAGATCGGGCTGACCTCGTGGTCGTCGGTTCCAGTCGTCGCAAGAAGGATTTGCTTTTCAACCTCGCGCGTCGGGTAGGGCACGTCGATTTGAAGGAGAAAGCGGTCAAGCTGCGCTTCGGGGAGCGGATATGTGCCTTCCTGTTCAAGCGGGTTCTGCGTTGCAAGAACATGAAATGGGGTGCCGAGCTTGCGGTGTTGTCCCGCAACCGTCACCTCGTGTTCTTGCATGGCTTGGAGTAGCGCGGATTGCGTCCGCGGACTGGCACGGTTGATTTCGTCGGCCATCAACAGCTGACAGAAAATCGGACCTTCGATAAAGCGAAACGCGCGCCTGCCGTCGGCAGCGGTCTCGAGAACCTCGGAGCCCAGAATATCCGCCGGCATGAGGTCTGGGGTAAACTGAATACGGTTGCCATCAAGTCCCATGACCGTGGACAGCGCCTCGACAAGGCGTGTCTTGCCCAAACCCGGCAGGCCGACCAATAGCGCGTGACCTCCCGAGACAAGCGCCATAAGCGTCAGCTCGACGACCCGCTCTTGCCCGATAAAGCGCTTTGCGATGCTGTCGCGCGCCGCACCAAGCTTGTCGCCCAAAGTTTCGATCTCTGCGACCAAGTCTGCGGGTGCTGCCATGACATTTCTCCCTCGAAGCACTATCTACTTAGAACAACAGATATAGCGGACGAACCCAATGGGGAAATCATGGACACACAAAAGATTGTGACGCCATCGGCGGAAAGTCTGGTCTCGGCGGCACAAGCTGCCTCGAAAAAGGGTCTGCCTCCTGTCGAAAAGTGGAATCCGCCGTTTTGCGGGGACATCGACATGGAGATCAAACGCGATGGAACTTGGTTCTATCTTGGCACGCCCATCGGTCGTCCTGCGATGGTCAAACTGTTCTCGACGATCATCCGAAAGGACGGTGAGGATTATTTTCTGGTCACGCCGGTTGAAAAAGTAGGTATCCGCGTGGAGGACGCGCCATTCGTTGCGGTCGACTTCAATCCTGTCGAAGGTGGACTGGAATTTGTGACGAATGTCGACGACAAAGTCGTGGCAGGATCCGACCATCCGATCCGCGTGAGCCGTGATCCCGAAACGGGCGAGCCGTCTCCCTATATCCTCGTGCGGCGAAATCTCGAGGCCTTGATCGATCGCAAGTCGTTTTATCGGCTTGTCGATGTCGGCGAGATCAAGGGAGAGATGTTCGGTGTGACGTCGGGCGGGATGTTCCATCCCCTGATTCCCGCCTCCGAGCTGGAGTAAGACCTCTCAGCTCGAAAGAACGTCGACGGCGCGGGTTGTCCTTGGTGAACCCGCGCCTCGATGATCAAACTTGCGTGCAGATGTATTTCATCTCGAGGTAATCCTCGATCCCATGGCGACTTCCTTCGCGGCCAAGGCCGGATTGTTTGACCCCGCCAAAGGGGGCGACTTCGGTCGAGATGATGCCCGTGTTGACACCCACCATGCCGTATTCAAGCGCTTCCTGAACCTTGATCACACGGCTCAAGTCTTTGGCGAAGAAATAGGACGCAAGGCCAAAGATCGTATCGTTGGCCATTTCGATCACATCATCCACCGTCTCGAACTTGAAGAGCGGAGCAAAGGGGCCAAAGGTTTCTTCTTTGGCGACCTTCATGTCTTGGGTGGCGTCGCACACGATCGTCGGGAGGAAGAATTGAGAGCCTTCGTTTGACATCGCGCCCCCAGTAAGGACCTTGCCGCCTTTGGCCACAGCATCCGCTAGATGGTCCTGAACCTTGGCGATGGCCGAAGGCTCGATCAAAGGACCAAGATCGGTGCCTGCTTCAAGCCCGTCACCCACCTTGAGCGCCTCGACCGCGATCTTCAGTTTGGCGGAAAAAGCGTCATAAACGCCAGCCTGCACATATATGCGGTTGGCACAGACACAGGTTTGACCGTTGTTGCGGAACTTGCAGGCAATAGCACCTTGGACCGCGGCATCGAGATCGGCGTCGTCGAACACGATAAAGGGCGCGTTACCGCCCAGTTCCATCGAACATTTCATCACTTGATCGGCGGCTTGGCGCAAAAGGATACGGCCCACTTCGGTCGACCCTGTAAACGTCAGTTTGCGCACCTTGTGGTTCTCGCAGAATTCTTTGCCCACGCCCGACGCATCCGAAGAGGTCACGACGGAAAAGACGCCTTTGGGCACGCCTGCCTGTTCGGCAAGCTTTGCCATCGCCAAAGCCGAGAGCGGCGTTTGAGAGGCGGGTCGGATCACAAAAGAACACCCCGCCGCGAGAGCAGGGGCGACTTTGCGGGCGATCATCGCATTGGGGAAATTCCACGGTGTGATACCGGCGGCAACCCCGATGGGCTGTTTGATGACGGTAATGCGCTTGTCGGGCATATGAGCGGGGATGGTTTCTCCGTAAACGCGCTTGGCCTCTTCGCCGAACCACTCGACATAGCTGGCGCCATAGGCGATTTCACCACGACTTTCGGCAAGAGGCTTACCCTGTTCGGCAGTCATAATGATGGCAAGATCTTCCTGATTTTCCATCATAAGATCATACCATTTGCGCAAAACGGCCGCGCGTTGCTTGCCGGTCCGGGCGGCCCATTCTTTCTGGGCGCTGAGGGCAACATCAATCGCTTTGGCCACTTCTTCACGGCTGAGATCCGCCACGTTCGCAATGACATCGCCGCGTGCGGGGTTTGTCACTTCGAACGTTTTCCCCGATGCCGAGCCGACCCATTCACCGCCCGCGAAAGCGAGTTCGTTCAACAGGTCAGGGTTCTTGAGAAGAGATTTGAGATTGGTGCTTTTGCTGGACATGGTATCCTCCGCCAAATTTGATCATATAGATACACGGCACCGACCCTAGGTCCAGTCTGAATGGAAAGAATGATGGAACTCGACGACGCATTTGCAAACGCAGCCTATATTCCGGGCGGCGCTGATTACCCCGAAAGATGGCTTGCCGACGCTCGGGCATTTCGGAGCGCTCATGCCACTGCGCTTGATGTGCCCTACGCCGAGAGCGAGCGTTGCGCGTTTGATTTATTCCAACCTGAAGGAACTCCGAGGGGTGTCGTCATCTTCGTTCACGGCGGCTACTGGCTTCGCTTTGATCGCAAGTTTTGGTCGCATTTTTCCAAAGGAGCACTTGAACACGGCTGGGCGGTTGCGATGCCCTCTTATGATCTTTGCCCGAAGGTGCGGATCAGCGAAATCGTGGAACAGGTCAAACGCGCCATCGGCGTGATTGCAGATCAGGTCTCCGGGCCGATCCGGCTTGTCGGGCATTCTGCCGGCGGGCAACTTGTGGCACGGATGATCGCTTCGGATATTGTCGAGCCTTGGGTCTCGCGGATAGCCAAAATTGTGCCGATCTCGCCCGTTGCGGACCTTGCGCCCCTGATGCTCACGTCGATGAATGCGGATTTGCGGATCGATGCGGAGGAAGCGGCTGCGCAAAGCCCCGTCAATCTTGGCAAGCATGACGTGCCGGTCACGGTATGGGTCGGTGCAGATGAACGGCCTGTTTTTGTCGAGCAGGCGAAGCGTCTCGCAACCGAATGGAACGCCGGGCTTGTGGTCGAGCAGGGGCGGCACCATTTCGATGTGATCGACGGGCTTGCCGATCCCCAAAGCGCACTGATGCGGGCTCTGCTGGACTAGAGCGGCTCTGGTGCCTTGATTAAGAAGGCACCGTGAAAGCGGAGGTTTTCGGTGTCGCCGAGTGAAAAAGGAAACCCGCCGAACGCATATTCGGACATGATCACCACGCTATTGTCTGTCCCCATATGTGACTGTAGCGCGTCGACCTGTTCGGGGGAAAAGAAATCCGAAAGAACATCCCCAACTTGGTCTTGGTATCCCGCAACCAGATATGACGTGTCGATATACGCTCCGGGAAGGGCGCGTGTCAGCGGGGTTGGGCTTTCGGCGTCGTCATCGTCGCCAAAGCAATAGGCGACGAGTTCCTCCTCTGTCGCAAATACGCCAGAGAAGAAATAGACCCTTACGAAGCCTTCGGGCGCCGTTGGGGGCAGTTCGGGTGTATCGTCGGAAGGTGGCTCAAAGCTGAAAAGCTCGGACCAGATTGACATAGTACTCCCTCCGTTTGCCTATGCCATCAGAGGGCATGATCCGAGTGCGGAATGCAAGCTTCTATAGGATTTCGGGCGCATGGCCGCATTTTCAAAAGACCGCTTTTCTACAATTAGGAACTCTATCCTTTCGTTCTGCAAAATCTTCTGGAATTTGTGTCGGACTCTTGCCATATCTTTTCCCGAGAGCGTGGCGATGGCGTCGCCACAGGTCATTCCTATCTCGCGGGTTTGTCCCGCAGTCTCCTGAACGCCGGGATCTTCTTTTGGAGGTCCGGTGGGGCCTCTGCGAAAAATGAGGTCTAAAATGACAGCACGTCCCCAGTCTTATCGTTTCCATCAAGGCGACCGTATTCTTCCTTTTGCAGAATCAGAATACGAAGCCCGTATCGCCGGACTCCGTAAAATCATGGCGGAAAAAGGGGTGGATGCGGTTGTGCTGACGTCCATGCACAACGTCGCCTATTACTCGGGTTTTCTGTATTGCTCTTTCGGCCGCCCCTATGCGTATGTCGTAACGGCAGGTCAGGCGGTTACCATCAGCGCAGGGATCGACGCCGCTCAACCTTGGCGCCGTTGCTATGGTGACAACATCACCTATACGGACTGGCAGCGTGACAACTACTGGCGCACGATCCGTGACATCACGGGAACGGGCGCTGTAATCGGCTATGAGGCGGATCATCTCACGCTACTGCAAAGCCAGAAGCTGGATCATTTCCTCGCACCTAAGAGCAGCTTAGATATCGCACCTGCAACGATGGAACAGCGGATGCGCAAATCAGCCGCCGAAATCGAATTGATCCGCGCAGGCGCGGCTGTTGCCGATGTCGGTGGCTTTGCAATCCGCGAGGCGATCAAGGTCGGCGCCCGCGAGATTGATGTTGCTATGGCAGGTCGCGATGCCATGGAACTTGAAATCGCCAAACGCTTTCCCGATGCCGAATACCGCGATACCTGGGTCTGGTTCCAGTCGGGGATCAACACCGACGGCGCACATAATCCCGTGACTGCGCGTGCTCTCGAAGTAGGCGATATCCTGAGCTTGAACACCTTTCCGATGATCTCGGGCTATTACACTGCGCTCGAGCGGACTTTGTTCGTCAAAGAGGTCGATGCAGCGAGCCTCAAGATCTGGGAGGCGAACGTCGCGGCGCATGAATACGGCATGTCGCTTCTCAAGCCCGGTGCAAGCTGTGCGGAAATTACCGCTAAGATCAACGACTTCTTCGAAGAGCGTCAGCTTTTGCAGTATCGCACTTTCGGCTATGGCCATTCGTTCGGCGTCTTGTCGCATTACTATGGCCGTGAAGCGGGCCTCGAGCTCCGAGAAGATATCGATACTGTTCTCGAAGAAGGCATGGTCATTTCGATGGAGCCGATGCTCACTATCGCCGAAGGCCAACCCGGTGCAGGCGGCTACCGCGAGCACGATATCCTCGTCATCACCAAAGACGGTAACGAGGACATCACCAAATATCCTTATGGCCCCGAGTTCAACGTCGTAGGCTGATTATTTTGCAGCAGTGCACGGCAGAAACCACTCTGCCGTGCAACAAAACGTCTCGATTGTGCGCTAGTAATTTGCGCTTTCCCGCCAAAATGCTATCACGAGCGCAGAAGACTTTTGGATTGCTGCCATGACCTTGTTTGATTTTCCGCGCGCCTCGCTCGCGCTGCGGGCCTTTATTTCCGTTCTCTTGCTTTCAAGCCTTGCGGCCTGTGTTACCGAAGAGGCCGTAGAAGAAACCCAGCCTGTCGTTGAGACCTTTGTCGAGGGTTATGGTCCGATCATGGACAACGGCTATGCACTTCCTGGTGTGCCGAGTGAATACCTCGAAGAGCCGAACCGCCGCACCATCGTTCTATATTCCGGTGACGAGAAGCCTGGCACGATCGAAGTCGATCCCTATGCGAAGTTCCTCTATTTTATCGAGGATGACGGCACCGCGATCCGTTACCCCATTGCTGTTGGCCGTCAAGGCCGATCCATGCGCGGGACAACCGTGATCCGTCGCAAAGAGGAATGGCCCGGCTGGATCCCGACCGAGAATATGCTTCGGACCGAACCCGAGATTTACGGCCCCTTTGCACGCGGCATCCCCGGGGGCTTGCGTAGCCCGCTCGGCGCGCGTGCTCTCTATCTCTATCGTGGTGGCAAGGACACGATGTATCGTATCCACGGGACCAATGATCTTGCATCGATCGGGAACTCGGGGTCTGCGGGCTGTATCCGCATGTTCAATCACGACATCATCCATCTGTTCGAAATGGTGCCCAACGGGACCAAAGTCGTTGTCCGCACCAAGGCTGATTCCATCCGTCTTGAAGGCGAAGATTACGCCTCGCGCGGGGAAGAGCTTGAAGCCACCCGCGTCGATCCCGACCTGATCTATAGCGAAGAAGCCGTCGCCGCCGATCGTCCGCTTGCGCAAATTCTGGCTGATGAATTGGTCAAGCAGCCTGAAGAGGACACCGAAGACACGACCGAAGTGCCCCAGCGCGGAGATACATGATGTCATTCATCAGGCTGGTAATCTTCGGGTTCCTCGCTCTGAGCGTGATCTATGTCTCTCTATCGGTCTACTTCCGCTCGGTCCGCAGGGAAAATCTTGAAGAGGACTGGGCGGAAAATCACCCTGACGGGGGTGATCCCTCCGAGCGGAGCGCCTATATCGAACACGGAATGACCGAATATGCGGGAAGCATACGCAAGCGGCTCGTTCTGTTGGTTTATATCGTTCCTATCGCTGCAATCGCGGTGATCCAATATTTGACGAATTGAGGGCGCCATGCCGAGTATCAAGTCCATCATCCGCATCGTGCTCTTTGTGATCTTTGGAGCGTTTTTACACTATACGCTCCCCCAGCATGATGTCGTGCGGATCAATTCCACCGAAATCATTCGTCAGGATCTTAGCGGTTGGAACAAGGTCTTTTACGCCAATGGCGATTCAGGGAGTGCCGAACAGACCACGCGCGATCTTCGTCTGATCAATACCGTCCGCAAGAACACACTGTTCTTCGGCTTTTACAAAACGGGCGGCGAAGAAACGATGGTTTACCGTAACGAGGATACGGGTTGGATTTGGCCACCCTATTTCAAGTTCGACAGCTCGGATCTTCAGGCCGAGGCCTCTGATAACATTTCCCAAGCCGCAAACCCGCGATGGGTTGTGATCACCCATTACGGCTGGCGGAACCGCTATATTTCGATCTATCCTAACGCGATCAGCATTCGCCCCGTCGACAGTCCCGACGTTCGGATCATTCCATGGTTCAACATTTTCTTCTTTGTCTTCCTGATCATCGCATTTCTCATGGTCCGTGCGATGTGGCGCCAATTCGTCGAGCGCACCGTTGATCCCGCCCTCACCTCTGCAGGAAACCGCTGGGACGAGGTCGAGGCAGAATATGCCGAGAAGAAGTCGCGGCTCCGTAGGTTTTTCAGCAGAAAGTAATCAGCTCGGCTGAAGCACGTTCTTTTGCATTTTGAGCCGGAACTGGTGCGGGGTAATCCCGAAATGGCTCGAAAAGCATTTATGGAAATGGCTTAGGTTGGGAATCCCGCAATCTGCCGCGATTTCGGCAAGCTGGTCGGTGGTTCCTGCCAAACGGCGGCCCGCGTATTCCATTCTGATTTTGTTGATATATTCAGAAGGCGTTTGACCCAGGATCGCTTTGGCCGTGCGGCTCACATGGGCATGTGCACGACCCGTAACGGCGACAAAACCTGCTGCACCTTCGCGGAAAACTTCGGGATTATGCGCAGCGGCGCAGGCCATGACCAACCAGTCCGGTGCTTCCTCGCGCGTCTGCTGCGCTTCTGCGACGAGCTCCGCGCACAGCGGAAGCAAAAAGGCTTCGGCCTCGAGCGCGGAGCGCGCAACACGTTCAAGTCGCAAGGCCTGTTTGTTGAGTGCGGCCAGTTCTCGGATGTCGCGATGCGCGATATGGGGCAACGGCGCGGTCGACCAGAAAAAACGTCCCACAAGCGCGTCGTGACGCTCTCCGATGTTCCGGATCAGATCTGCCGAGAACGCGACCGAGACCACAAAGGTATCCTCGGCGCGCGCATGAAGGGCATGTGGCTCCCCCGCACGCACAAAGACGACTTTGCCCTCGTCGAGGTCGATTTTCTCGTCGCCGAGCGTGAGGCGCATTTCCCCGTTCTGGACCCAGATCAACTCGTAAAAATCTTGGGAATGAAGCGCTTTGGGGCGCCTTTGTTCAAGAGATGAGCGCGCTATGTGATAGGCGGCGCCATCACGTAAAACATCACGAGAAAGGAGATCAATACACTTCATAGGCGAGTCATAGCATAGAGTTTGCAAATGCAACGTGACAATAGTGACGCAGGTTCAAGGTTCATAGTGACCTTAGGAGATTTGGACTATAAAGGCGGCACGAACGCTCAAAAAGGAAGCTACGCGATGCAATTCGACCGCACCATCAAGATTGCCCCTTCGATCCTTTCTGCGGATTTTGCCAATTTCGGCGCCGAATGTCAGGCGATCGAGGCACAGGGCTGCGATTGGGTTCACGTCGACGTCATGGACGGGCATTTTGTGCCCAATATCACCTTTGGCCCCGCGACCTGTTCCGCGATCCGTCCCCACATCAAGGGCGTGATGGACGTGCACCTGATGATTGCGCCGGTTGATCCTTACATCGAAGCCTTTGCCGCGTCTGGTGCTGATTTTATCACCGCCCACGTCGAGGCAGGCCCTCACATCCACCGCACGCTCCAAGCGATCCGCGGTGCGGGGGCCAAGGCCGGTGTCGCGCTCAACCCCGCAACCCGCGCCGAAGAGGTCGAATATCTTCTCGATATGGTCGACATGGTCTGTGTCATGACGGTAAACCCCGGCTTCGGCGGACAGAAATTCATCCATTCCCAAGTCGAAAAAGTGCGCAAACTCCGCGCAATGATCGGGGATCGCCCGATCCATATCGAGATCGACGGCGGCGTTGATCCGACCACGGCGCCCTTGGTTGCTGCTGCGGGCGCGGACGTCCTCGTGGCGGGGTCTGCGGTCTTCCGTGGCGGTTCGGTTTCGAACCCCGCACCCTACGGCGAAAACATCCGCGCGATTCGCGAAGCGGCGAACAAAGCCTTGGCCTAGTGGCGTTTGCTGCGTTTGTTCCCGCCGCGCTGACCTGCTCGGCCCGCGGTGGAGCGACCGCTGGCTGACTTGGCCTCGTCGACGGCTTTTTCCACGGCATATTGCCTTGCCAGCGGATCGTCCGAGATAACAAGATCAACCGTTTCCAAGCGCTTGATCTCGTCCCGAAGGCGCGCTGCCTCTTCGAACTCGAGGTTCTCGGCCGCTTTGCGCATATCATTGCGAAGACCATCCAGCACCGCTTCGAGGTTGCCACCATGGAGCGGCTTGTCCACTTTGGCGGTGACGCGGTTCATATCCACATCGCCCTTGTAAAGACCGGCAAGGATATCCTCGACGTTCTTTTTCACGGTGGCGGGGGTGATCCCGTGTTCCTCGTTATAGGCCATCTGACGCGTGCGGCGGCGTTCGGTTTCCTTGAGCGCGCGTTCCATAGAACTTGTGATACGGTCGGCATACATGATCACGCGGCCTTCAGCGTTACGCGCGGCGCGGCCGATCGTCTGGACCAGCGATGTTTCCGAACGAAGGAAGCCTTCTTTGTCGGCGTCGAGGATCGCAACCAATCCGCATTCGGGAATATCGAGACCTTCGCGCAAGAGGTTGATCCCAACGAGCACGTCAAAGGCACCGAGGCGCAAGTCGCGCAGGATCTCGATGCGTTCAATGGTGTCGATGTCCGAGTGCATATAGCGGACCTTGATCCCTTGTTCATGCATATACTCGGTAAGGTCTTCCGCCATCCGCTTGGTCAGGGTCGTGACCAGAGTACGGAAGCCCCGAGCCGAGACGCGTCTCACCTCGTCCAAAAGGTCATCCACCTGCATTTCAACTGGACGGATTTCGACGACCGGATCAAGAAGCCCCGTCGGGCGGATGATCTGCTCTGTGAAAACGCCCCCTGTTTGCTCGAGTTCCCAAGCCGCAGGTGTGGCCGAAACAAAAACCGACTGCGGGCGCATTGCGTCCCATTCCTCGAACTTGAGAGGACGGTTGTCCATACAAGAGGGAAGGCGGAACCCGTGTTCGGCCAGCGTAAATTTGCGCCGATAGTCGCCCTTGTACATGGCACCGATCTGCGGCACCGACACGTGGCTTTCGTCGGCAAAGACGATCGCATTATCGGGTATGAATTCAAAAAGCGTGGGTGGCGGCTCGCCGGGGGCACGCCCCGTGAGATAGCGTGAATAGTTCTCGATCCCGTTGCAAACGCCTGTGGCTTCGAGCATCTCAAGATCAAAGTTGGTGCGCTGTTCGAGACGCTGCGCCTCGAGAAGTTTGCCTTCGTCAACGAGTTGCTTCAGCCGCACATGCAGTTCTTCTTTGATGCCTTTGATTGCCTGGTTCATCGTCGGGCGCGGCGTCACATAGTGACTGTTGGCGTAAATTCTTACCTTCTCGAAAGTATCGGTTTTCTGCCCTGTCAGCGGGTCGAATTCGATGATCCCTTCCAGCTCTTCTCCGAAAAAGGACAGCCGCCATGCGCGGTCATCGAGGTGGGCAGGCCAGACCTCGAGGCTATCGCCGCGCACGCGGAAACAACCGCGCTGGAAGGCTTGGTCGTTGCGGCGATATTGTTGCGCGACAAGGTCGGCGATCACCTGACGCTGGTCATAGAGTTTGCCCGCGAACAAATCCTGGGTCATTGCCGAATAGGTTTCGACCGAGCCGATACCATAGATACAGGAGACCGAAGCGACGATGATCACATCGTCCCGTTCCAAGAGCGCCCGCGTTGCCGAGTGGCGCATACGGTCGATCTGTTCGTTAATCTGGCTTTCTTTTTCGATGTAGGTGTCAGAGCGCGGCACATAGGCTTCGGGCTGGTAATAGTCGTAGTAAGATACGAAATATTCGACGGCGTTTTCAGGAAAGAAACCCTTGAACTCGCCATAGAGTTGGGCCGCCAAGGTCTTGTTCGGGGCGAGGATAATCGCAGGGCGCTGTGTTTCTTCGATGACCTTTGCCATCGAAAAGGTTTTACCCGTACCTGTCGCCCCAAGAAGCACCTGGTCTCGTTCACCCGCAAGAATCCCGCCTGCGAGTTCTTTGATCGCTGTCGGCTGATCACCCGCTGGCTCAAACTCGGTTCTCATGACAAACCGCTTTCCCCCTTCCAACTTTTCCCGGCGGTGGGGTGTGGAGTGGAGCATCGGCATCTGTTCGGGTGAATTGTTGTGCATGAGCGATTCCTTGGGTTGGGTTTCATTCTGTGCTCTTTTTGTTCGCATTCAAGGGCAGAAGCTGACATTGCCCTTCAAGGCTTGCACGTTCGGCAAGTTTTCGGGATAAGGAGCCGTCATTACTGGAGGCATCCCATGCGTGCACGAATCTATCGCCCTGCAAAAACTGCTATGTCGTCCGGCACCGCCAAGACCAAGGCTTGGGTGCTTGAATTTGCGCCTGCGAGCGCGCGCGAAGTTGACCCGCTGATGGGGTGGACATCGAGCGACGACACCCAGAGCCAAGTCAAGCTCAAGTTCGAGACCAAAGAAGCTGCGATTGAATATGCGAGCGAGAACGGCATCGAATTCGTGGTTCAAGAGCCGCACAGCCGCAAGCCGAACCTTCGCGCAGGCGGCTACGGTGAAAACTTTGCCACCAACCGTCGTGGTGCCTGGACACATTGATTTTCAAAAGGCGACTTCGGTTGCCTTTCTTGCGATCCCATAGCTCAACTGGATAGAGCAGCTGACTTCTAATCAGCAGGTTGAGGGTTCGAGTCCTTCTGGGATCGCCAAATCTCCCGAATTGTTAAGTTTCTTTAAAGCTAGCCCACAGGAGAGCTAAGCTTGTCTTAGTGGTCGGGACAGGGTTTTTTTGATGTCAATCTACACGTTTGGAACTTGATGAATGTCGCAGGTCTGGATCGGAACCAGTTGGAAAATGAACAAGACCCTTGCCGAGGCAAAGGTCTTTGCCGAAGGGCTCGTGTCTATGGATGCGTCCGCAGACACGCGCATCCAGCGGTTTGTCATCCCGCCTTTTACCCTAGTGCGCGAGGTCAAAGCGATGCTTGCCGATACCACTGTCAAGGTGGGTGCGCAGAATATGCATTGGGCCGATCAAGGCGCTTGGACGGGGGAAGTGTCACCCTTGATGCTCAAGGATTGTCAGCTCGATATTGTCGAGATCGGGCACTCGGAGCGCAGAGAATTTTTCGGCGAGACGGATGAGACGGTTGGCCTCAAGGTTGAAGCGGCGGTGCGCCACGGGCTTATTCCATTGATCTGTATCGGAGAGACACTCGAAGAGCGCGAAGGCGGTCGCGCAACTGACGTATTGACCGCTCAGGTGCGCGCCGCACTGAGCAGGCTTTCGCAGGATCAAAAAACCGCTCAGATCCTTTTGGCCTATGAACCCGTTTGGGCCATAGGCGCAAACGGTATTCCCGCCACCAGTGACTATGCCGACGATCGACAGGCCGAGATTATTGCCGTCGCACAAGAGGTTCTCGGGCGCCGTGTCCCCTGTCTCTATGGGGGGTCGGTGAACCCGCAAAACTGTGAAGAGCTTATCGTTTGCCCCCATATCGACGGCCTGTTTATCGGGCGGTCCGCTTGGGACGTCAGGGGCTATCTCGACATTTTGGCCAAATGCGCGGCCGTTATCTAAAGGAAATCAGACATGCGAATTGCAGTTGCGGGGGACAGTGCGGGTGATGGACTTGCCAAGGTTTTGGCAGACCACCTTGCGTCCCGCTTCGATGTAACGTTCTTCACTATGGCGGATGTGGGCGCAGAGTTTTATGCGAACCTGTCCGAAAACGTGGCATCTGCGGTTGTCGACGGTAAATTCGACAAGGCCATTCTGGTTTGTGGCACAGGTATCGGTGTCTGTATCGCAGCGAACAAGGTGCCCGGCGTCCGTGCGGCACAGACCCACGACACTTACTCGGCAGGCAAGGCCGCGACCTCCAACAATGCCCAAATCATTACCATGGGCGCGCGTGTGATCGGCGCAGAATTGGCCAAGGATATCGTGGATACGTTTCTATCCAAGTCGTTTGATGAAGCAGGCTCCAGCGCCAGCAATGTCAAAGCGATCAATGACGTGGATGCAAAATACAACGCCCGTAGCTAACCGGCGGGAGCACAAAGCAAAAGCCACCGCGAGCGCTCTGCCTGCGGTGGCTTTGTCGTGTTACCCTTCGGACTTGGCCCGATCCCGAAGGACGAATTTCTGGATCTTGCCCGTAGAAGTCTTGGGCAAGGGTCCGAAGATCACGGTCTTGGGCACCTTGAAACGCGCCATATTCTGACGGCAGTATTCGATGATGTCTTCTGCCGTAGCCTCCGCGTTCGGTTTGAGATCGACAAAGGCGCAAGGCGTCTCGCCCCATTTTTCGTCGGGCTTTGCAACAACCGCGGCTTCCATCACGGCGGGGTGTTTGTAGAGCACATCCTCGACCTCGATCGACGAGATGTTTTCACCGCCTGAAATGATGATGTCCTTGGAGCGGTCCTTGAGCTCGATATAACCGTCGGGGTGCATGACGCCCAAGTCACCCGAGGCGAACCACCCACCGTTGAACGATTTCTGGGTCGCCGAAGGGTTCTTGAGATAGCCTTTCATCACGTTGTTGCCGCGCATGAAAATCTCGCCCATGGTTTTGCCGTCCGAAGGCACAGGTTCGAGCGTTTCGGGGTCCGCAACCATAAGACCGTCAAGCGCCACGTTTTTGACGCCTTGGCGTGCCTTGAGCGTCGCTTTGCGATCCGCGCTTTCGTCGTTCCAGACGTCTTTCCATGCACAAACCACAGAAGGACCATAGGTTTCCGTGAGTCCATAGACGTGGGTGACTTCGACGCCCATGGCTTCCATCTTTGCGATCACCGCAGCAGGCGGGGAGGCGCCCGCCGTCATGACTTTCACTTCGTGACTAAAATCCTTGAGCTCGTCGGGCGAGTTGGCAAGCATATTGAGCACGATCGGCGCGCCACAGAAATGGGTTACCTTTTCATCGCGGATCAGTTGGAAGATTGGTTCTGCGCGCACTGCTCTCAGACAAACGCAGACACCCGCATTCGCGGCAATGGTCCAAGGAAAGCACCAGCCGTTGCAATGGAACATGGGCAAGGTCCACAGATAGCGCGAGTGCTGCGCCATGCCCCATGTCGTAATGTTAGAGAGCGCATTAAGCGCGGCGCCACGGTGGTGGTAAACGACCCCCTTGGGGTTGCCCGTGGTCCCCGAGGTATAGTTGAGGCTGATGGCATCCCATTCGCTGTTGGGCGGGGTCCAAACAAAGTCGGCATCGCCTTCGGCGAGCAGCTCCGCATAAGTTTTTGACCCGACGCGCTTCCCGCCGTCGAACGTGCTGTCTTCGATGTCGATCACAACCACATCTTCCAGCCCGCTCATGTGGAGCGCGCGTTCCGCGACTTCGGAAAATTCGGGATCGACAAGCAAGACCTTTGCTTCCGCATGCGCGAGGATAAAGGCAATCGCTTCGGCATCGAGACGGGTGTTGATCGTGTTGAGCACCGCCCCTGCCATCGGGACCGCGAAATGCGCTTCGAACATTTCTGGCAGGTTTGCCGAAATGATCGAAACGGTGTCGTTCTTTGTGATCCCGCGCTTGGACAGGGCAGAAGCGAATTTGCAAATCCGCGCGTAGGTCTCGCCCCAAGTCCGGCGCACGTCGCCGTAAACCACCGCCGTATATTCGGGGTAAATCGCGGCTGTCCGCTCGACAAAACTCAGCGGTGTCAGCGCCGCATAATTCGCCGCATTCATATCGAGCGCGGTGTCATAGATGCTCGGGTTCATCCTCGTCTCCCTATTTGCACACATCGACCCCAAGGAAAGGCCAAAGGTGAAGTCTCCCTCTCGGACGCCCTCTTTAGGGCCCGATCTCCGGATAAGACGGTAGGGAAATATTATTGCGCCTGCAATGCGGTCAGTTCGTCGCGGTGCGCTATTTGCTGGCCAGCTGCTTGACGGTGAGGACGAGCAAGCGGTCCACCTGTCCGGGGGGCATGCCCGAGACAGCTTCGTCATAGTTCAAAAGCACGATTCCATGGATTGCGGCAAAGGTCGCGCGCGCCAGTTGCGAGCGTTTCTGGGCATCCATATTCGGCTGGATACGTTCGAGTGTCGTTTCGAAATGTGTCTGGAGTTGGTCGAAGATCGCCTGATACCAGTCCCGATAGGCCGGATCTGGGGTGGTGAAGAGAACGCGCCAAAGGCTTTTGTTGCTCTGGACAAACCGATGATAGGCCTTGGCCATATTGGTGAGTTCTTCGAGAGCGTCCACATCGTTGCATTCGGCAATCGTGCTGATGAGCTTGACGAAAGTCCGCTCGTTCACGGCGTGAACAAGTTCGCCCATATCCTTGACCGAGTTATAGATCGCACCGACCGCACAGCCTGAATCCTTGGCAAGTTCTCTTGCGCGCAGCGCCTCGGGGCCGCCCAGAACGATACGGGCTTCAGCAATAAGAATAAGCTTGTCTCGAAGAGCCATGCGGCGGGTATGGGTCGGTGTCGGCAACTCAGGTTCCTTGTCTGAACTCAGTTCAATGTACTGCCAGGTATTTTCCCGTAAAGCGGTCAGGGGCAAACTTTTGTCGGATCAGCGAATTTCTGCCTCGAGTTTCTTGTAAGGGTGGCGGAGAAACATAAGCGCACAGATCAAGACCAATGCAGCAGAAAGGATAAACGGTGCGCCGGGCAAGTACATTGGTGTGAAGTCGGATGTGAAGTACCAGAAGATTTGGGTCAGGATGAACGGGGCAATAATCATGCCAACCGCGTTGATCGAGGCCAGAGTCCCCTGAAGCTCGCCCTGCTGATCATCGCGCGCGGTGCGGGACATGATCGCTTGGAGTGCGGGGCCGACCACAGAGCCGAGCGCGGTGATCGGTATCATGATCAGCGCAAGCGTTCCGCTTTCCACAAACCCGAGCGCCGCAAAGACAACGGCATCAAGCAGCAAACCGCCGATGACAGCATTCCTTTCCCCCATCAATCTGAGAATGGGCCGCATGAGGACCGCTTGAACGATCGCCATCGACACACCGAAGCTGGCCAGCGAAACGCCAATCATCGCGGGGGACCAGCCGAATTGCAGCGCTGCAAAATAGGCCCAGATCGCAGGATAGACGAAAAAGGCGATACCGTAGATGAATGAAATCGAAAGAAGAAGTTTGAGGCCGGGCAAATGTCCGACCGACATCAAGGCGCCGATCGGATTGGCACGTTTGAACGAGAAGGGACGCCGAATGCGGTCCGTCACCGTTTCGGGCAACGCAAAATAGCCCAAGCCGAAATTGAGGACGGCCAGGAGTGCGGCCGCATAAAACGGCGCTCTGGTCCCCCATTGCCCCAGCAAACCGCCGAGAAGTGGTCCAAGAACAAAGCCCATCCCGAAGGCCGCCCCGATGAGCCCGAAATTCGCGGCCTTGTCCTCGGGTTTCGAAATGTCGGCCATATAGGCGGTTGCGGTGGCATGTGTGGCCGCAGTGATGCCGCCGATCATACGGCCCAAGAGCAACAGCCAGATCGTCCAAGCCTGAGCCATCACGAGATAATCAATTGCCATTGCTCCAAGCGCCAAGAGCAGGACAGGGCGCCGTCCGAAGCGGTCCGAGATCGAACCGAGCAAAGGGCCGAATAGGAACTGCATCGCAGCAAAGACGGTGGCCAAAACGCCGCCCCAAATCGCAGCGTTGCTGATGTCGCCGCCATGAACCTCGCGGATGAGGTCAGGCATCACTGGGAAGATCAGCCCCACACCCATCGAGTCGAGCAACATCGTGATCAGAATAAAGGTAACAGGCAGGCGCTTGTTCATATGAAGTCCTAAATTGCCACGACGGGCGAATGGTTGACCAAGAGGCCTAGTGCGTAAGTGCCTTGGCACGTTCTGCGAAATGGCGTGCTTCCATCGGAGCAAGCCCAAGCTGGCTTTCGGGGGCGAAAACACCGACAAGGTCCGCATCGGGCCACATACGAGGGGCGAGATCGGCAAGGGAACCTTTCCCCGCGATCACCTCCTTGCAGAGCGCTTTGACCGCAGCCTGCGCCTCGGGGCGCGGCATCGTTCTGGCCAAACGGAAAGACAGCGCTTCGGCATAGATAAGGCCGGTTCCATCGTCGATATGCGCCGCAAGCGTTTCGACACGTGGCGTCATGCCTTCGGCAAGGTCACCCGCAATGGCAAGAGCACGGCCAAAGGCCATGCACATTTGCGGCAGCGTCATCCATTCCGAAATCCAGGCCGCGCCGTCGCGTTGCTGGCGGTGGATAGCTGCGCTCTGAACCACAGAGTTGAGCCCGACCATCGTGCGCGCGATCGCCACGAGCACGGACGGCATGACGGGGTTTTGCTTTTGCGGCATGGTCGAAGAGCCACCCGCCGAGGGGAGGATGACCTCGGAAATGCCCGACTGGGTCATCAGGGTAAGATCCTCGCCCATTTTGGCGGTCTGGGCGGTGACTTGTGTCATCCAAGCGGCAAGGGCGGCAACACCATCGCGCATTGCGTGCCAGCTTTCGCCCGTATCGGAAAGGCCGAGTCCCTTGGCAAGCGCTGCGCGGGTTGCCGCGCCCTTATCCTCAAGAGCAGACAGCGTGCCCGCCGCACCGCCGAGGCTCACCTTGAGAACACGCGCTCGAATTGCAGGAAGATCTTCGAGCAGGTTGGCGAGGGGGGCACCCCAACTTGCGGCCATGGCACCGAACGAGGTCGGCGTCGCCACTTGGCCATAGGTGCGACCTGCCATGGGGGTTTCGGCGTGTTGGTCTGCCAATGCGCCGAGGGCTTTTATGATTTTCTTGAGTCGCTCCTCGGCAAGCACCAACATTTGGCGCAGTCGAAGCGCTTGGCCGGTGTCCATAATGTCTTGTGACGTGGCACCATAGTGAAGCCATTGAGCATGTTCGGGCGCTTGCATCAGCGAGCGGAAGGCCGAAACGAGAGCAGGGATCACAACAGCGTTGTTGCCAGTTTCGGGCGAAAGCCCCGCAGGGTCGATCTGAAGTTCGAGAGAGGCGCGGTGGATCGCTTTTGCGCTTTCCTCGGGGATCAGGCCGACTTCGCCTTGCGCCTTGGCAAGAGCACCCTCGACAATCATCAGGGCTCGCACTTCGGCGCTATCCGTAAAAAGGGCACCGAACTCCCTGTCGAGCATGAGGTCGCGGTAAATCGCACTGTCAAAGAGTGAAGCAGCCATTTCCTAGCCTTTCGTAAAGCTGTGAATATGAGCCGCGACCCCTTTGGGGTCTGAGAAGAACGGCGAATGGGAGGTCGGCATATCGACCACGGTCCCGTCGGGCCAGCCTTCGGTCATTGTGAATTGAAACTCTTTCGGGATCGCCCCGTCATACAAACAGCGGATATAGTTGCGCGCAATGCTCGGACTGTGCCGAAGTTCCAAAACGGTTTCTTGCGGAAGGATCGCTTGCGGGCAGAGGTTGGAGATCGCCCAAGCAGCCGTTTCAGGGGCAACGTCGTGATAGAATTTTTCCACTGCCATGGCGGGGTTGACCGTAAAGCTGATACGGGCTTCGTCCACAACGACCGCTTCGAGGAGCGGTTGTCGCGGCGCGGCGCGGCGCATATCGGCAAGGCCCATTCCCTCACGAGGGACATAGGCGCACAGATAGATCAGTCGCTCGACCTTTTCGGGGGCAAGCTCGGCGGCAGCGGTGATCGGATAGCCGCCCATCGAATGCCCGACCAGAACGGCCTTGCCCTTGATCGCTTTGACGATCGCCTCGGCATAAAGATCAAGCGTTACGGTTTCGATCGGGGTTGTGTCCTCGCCGTGCGAGGGTAGGTCGATGGCGGTGACATCGTGTCCGAGCGCCTTGAGCTCGGGGATCACATCGCGCCAGCACCACGCCCCGTGGCAGGACCCGTGAACAAGAATGATCTCAGACATGGCCCGTTGCCTTCATGAATTCGATCAGAAGATCGGCGTATTCTTGCGGTTTCTCGGCACAAGGAAGATGCCCCGCTTTGCGGATGATTTTGAACTGGGACCCCGGGATGAGCTCGACCGTTTCGCGCACGAGATCGGGCGGAGTCGATCCGTCTTCGGAGCCTGCAATCCCGAGGGTGGGGAGTCGAAGACCGGACGTGGGCGAATAGAAATCCGTTCCCGAAATTGCGGCACAGCAGCCTGTATACCCTTCTATGGGGGTGTCGACCAGAAGCTGACGCCAAGGTTTGACCGCTTCGCTCTTGGCAAAGTCCTTTACGAACCAGCGCTCCATGACATTATCGGCGATCGATTCAATGCCCTTGGTGAGAACGGCGTCGATACGCTCCTGCCAGAGTTTCGGGCTTCCGATCTTTGCGGCGGTGTTCGAAATGACAAGCGATCTGATGATGTCGAGCCGCTTGACCGCAAGGCCCTGCGCGATCATGCCGCCGATCGAAAGTCCGACAAAAAGCGCATCGCGGACGTTGAGCGCGTCGCAAATCGCTTCGGCATCGCTGACGAGCATTCCCATCGTATAAGGGGCGGGCGGGCAGTCCGATTTGCCGTGGCCGCGCTTGTCCATCCGCACAATTCGCAAACCCTCGGGCAAAAGGGGAAGTACCGCATCCCAAAGCCGCATATCCGTCCCCAGCGAATTCGCAAATACGATGGTCGGTGCCGAGGCGTCGAGGTTTCCATCCTCTCGTGCATAAAGAGTGACGTCACCTCTTTTTATGTGGTGTTCGCGCATGTCCGGTCCTTTGCTCAACTTGCGCGGAACATGGGCCGCGCCCTTGTCGAGGTCAAGTCAGGAAGCACGACAGGTTCGCTGTAGCGCTTCGATCCAGTCATCGATCACTTCAAGCGATTGGGGTTCGTCGAGGAACGGCACATGGCCACGTCCTTCGACCTCTCCATAGATCAGATCGGGGCGACGGGACTTCATCTCTTTGGCGGTTTCTCTCGAAAGGATGTCCGAGGTTTCTCCGCGTAAGAGAGCCGTTGGAAGTCCCTCCAGAGCGTCAAAAAGCGGCCAAGCGGTCGGCACCTCACCGTTGAAGTCCTGACTGAAGCTCTCGCCAAGTCGAGGATCATACCGAATGGCAAGCCCGTTCGGTGTCTCGCGGTAATGCTGCTCGACTTCGGCGCGCCAGCGCGACATCGGAACGTTTCGGAACCCGTTCCAGAGTTTTGCACGCGCTTCCGCAGCTTCATCATAGGTTTTCTGAGCGGGATTTTTGCCGACATGGCTGCTGATGATCCGAAGGCCGCTCGCCTCGATCTTGGGTCCGATATCGTTGAGCAATGCGCCCGACAGCCGTTCCTTATGGGCAAAGGCCATATACATGGCGATCAAACCGCCGCGCGATGTTCCCAACACAGCGGTTTTTTCAAGTCCGAGGTGGTCCAAGAGGTCAAGGACGTCAGAGGTTTCCTGCACCACGGTATAGGTCTCGGGGGATGCCCATTCGGAGAGGCCGCGCCCTCTGAGGTCGATCCGTATCAGTCGAAGTCCTTCGAGATGCGGCGCAACATGATTGAAGTCGGTCGAGTTGCGGGTCAGTCCTGGAATAGCCAGAACAGGCAGCCCTTGGCCCGTTTCGGTGTAATGGAGACAAATGCCGTCGCGTGTCTGGAAGGTGGCCATCAGATAAGCTCCGCTAAGGTCGTCAGATCGGAAAGGACGTGGTGCGGATTTGCAAAGAGCCTGTCCATCGGTTCGCCGACACGGTTGACCCAAACGGTCCTGAAACCATAGGCCGAGGCCCCCGCAATGTCCCATCCATTCGATGAGACAAAGAGCACTTCGTTCGCAGCGCATCCCAATCTCTCGGGGACAAGGTCATAGACCTTGGACGAAGGCTTAAAAATCCCGACTGGCTCGACAGAGATCACCGCGTCAAGAAGGCCTTCGATCCCAGCAAACTCGACCGCACCTTCAAGCATGTCGGGCGAGCCGTTCGACAAGATCGCACAGGTCATCCCTTGTTCCTTGAGATCACTCAACAATTGCGGAACTTCGGGAAAGGCTTCGAGCTCCCAATAGAGCGCCAAAAGTGTTTCGCGCAAAATCGGATCTTCAAGACCTTGGGCCTCCATTGCCCAATCAAGCCCGTCTTTTGTCACTTGCCAGAAATCGGTGTGATGTCCCGTGATCGCGCGAAGCCATGTGTATTGAAGCTGCTTCATACGCCAATCGGCGGCAAGACGTGGCCAAACACGGGCAAGTGCACTTTGGTCTGGGCGTTCTGCTGCACGGCGCGCCGCCGAGTTGACGTCGAAAATCGTGCCATATGCGTCAAAGACGCATGTCCTGATGCTCATATTGTCCTCCCGTTTCAAAGACAGACTGACCCCGCCTTTGGGATGAAACAAGGCTTTCCTGTCGTCGGTTTGCAATAAGCGCGAATAATGCCTAATTAGAGGGCATCGCTTCGAGCACCCGCAAAGACGCGGCCTCGTTTATTCATTCCCCCAAAATTCGGAGAGACCTTATGACCCAAGTCAAAGCGGGCGATACAGTGCGCATTCACTACACAGGAACTCTTGTGTCGGGCGAAACATTCGACAGCTCGGAAGGCTGCGAGCCTCTCGAATTCGTCGTCGGTTCCGGACAGATCATTCCCGGCCTCGACAAAGCCATTCCAGGTATGTCTGTCGGCGACAAAAAGGTCGTCGAGGTGCCCTGCCTTGAAGCATACGGCGAGAGCCGCGAAGAGGCCCGTCAGGCGATTCCGCGCGCGGAAATCCCCGCTCATATTCCGGTCGAGCCCGGCACGCAGCTTCAGATGCAGTCGCCTGATGGCCAGATCGTGCCCGTCGTGGTCGTGTCTTCTAATGATGTCGAGGTCGTGCTGGATGCCAACCACCCGCTGGCAGGCAAAGACCTGACTTTTGCGATCGAACTGGTCGAGATCAAAGCAGCCTGATCGAGCTGCCCCATGCAGTGATGATCGGCAAAGCGCCGAGAATGAACGCAGCAAGGGTGAAGATATGGGCGGCAAGCGCGACAAGCGCTGTCGCCTTTTTCATGGGCTGGGGTTTGTTGCGGCGCTGGGCTTCGGCACGGATCGACTGAAACCCCATAAGCGCGATCAAACCGATGATCAGCGATTTCATCACCACCGCCAAAAGCACGAGCAACGCAACCATCCCGCCGGCTACAAAAAGCTCGGCCGCAGGCCAGAGGCTGGATGTGGCGAGACGGATCATACGCCCCCCATCCAAAGGATAAAGCGGAAGCAGGTTGAAAGCATTGAGCGCTGCAACCGTCATTCCAAAGGCGCTGAGCAAGACGGCGACGACGGGGGCGACATCAGACAACACATAAGAGAGGGCAAAAGCAAGGACCATCGGAGCCAAACCGATTGCGGGCCCCATCAGCGTAATGAAGAAGTCATCCGTTTGGGTCTTTGGACCGCGGTTCGAGATTGCCACACCGCCCAAGAGCGGGATCAACCTGAAGCGGGCATCATCGTGGCCGCAAACTCGATAGGCCATGACATGGCCCAGTTCGTGGATGATTACGGCGATGATGATCAGAACACCGAACACCGGCCCGAAAACCAGCACGGCCGCCACGATCGAAATAACGGCAAGAAAAAGGACCTTGCTGTCGAGTTTGGGCAGCTGGGCCAAAGCCCAACCGCCGCGAAGTGCTTTGGCTGTTGCGACGCAAAGAGCGACCGCGACCACAAGCTCGAGCATCAGAGATTTTCGTGCTGCGGCATGCCGAGAACGTGGAAACCGCCATCCACGCGAATGATTTCGCCGCTCGTATAAGCCCCTGCATCGGAAACCAGATAGACGGCTGTGCCGCCCACGGCTTCGAGTGTTGCATTCGAGCGGAGCGGAGCGTTTTCCTCGGTATGACGATAGGTGGCGCGTGCACCGCCGATGGCAGCCCCCGCGAGCGTTTTCATCGGGCCGGGAGAAATGGCGTTCACGCGGATTTTCTGGGGTCCAAGATCATTGGCCAGATAGCGAACCGACGACTCGAGAGCGGCCTTGGCCACGCCCATCACATTGTAATTCGGTGTAACGCGGTTCGAGCCACCATAGGTGAGTGTGATCAAGGTGCCGCCCTCGGGCATCAGTTCGGTCGCGCGTTTTGCAACGTCGATAAACGAAAAACAGCTGATCTCGAGCGAATGCGAGAAATTCGCGCGGCTCGTGTTGATGAAACGACCCGTCAGCTCGTTCTTGTCCGAATAGGCGATTGCGTGAACGATAAAGTCGACAGTGCCCCATTTTGCTTTGAGCGTGTCGAACGCAAGATCCATGCTCTCGGCGTTGGTCACATCGACGTCGATCATCGTGTCGCTGCCAACCGAGGCGGCAAGCGGCTCGAGACGTTTACCGAAGGCTTCGCCTTGATAGGTAAAGGCAAGCTCGGCCCCTGCTTCGGCACAGGCCTTGGCGATACCCCAAGCGATCGAACGTTCATTTGCGACGCCCATAATCAGGCCGCGCTTACCATTGAGTTGGATCATAACATTTCCTCAAATTTTCTTGAGATGTGACGCGTTTGGAACGCAGCGTCAAGTTACCGTAGGGTTTCGAGAAGAGCAGAGAAGTCTTTGAGAAGGTCTGTTACGGTTTGAATGTCCGCTTCACTCTTCTGATCAAGAAAGGGCTTCAGCTCGGGCAATAGTTGCCTTTGGACCTGTCCGAGATGCTGATAGCCTTCGGGGGTCATGCGCGCCGCCTTTGCCCGCTTGTCTGATAAAGAATCTACCAGCGTGACCCAGCCTGCGTTCTCGAATTTTGTGATCATTTTAGTGACAGCGGGCTGCCCGACATCCACGGATTTCGCGATGTCCGTCACACGTTGCGGCTCTTTCTTTCGTGCAAGGTGAGACATCACCGAAAGTTGGGAGATCGTTAGGTCAAATGGCCTAAGCCTTTCAGATAAAATAGAATAGTAGAGGTCAACCGTTATCGAAAGACGCGTTGCAAATCCGATAATTGTTTCCGGTGAGTGTGCCATCTGAGGAAAAACCATAAACTTGCTTGTTTTTGCATTCCAAGGAATATAAAAACATTCCATGGAATGCAATTAATGATTCACGAGGTTTAGAATGTTTAAGAAAATCACTTCACAAATGGACAAGCTCGCATCTAAGTCCATCCTGCGGCATACCGCGCTCACAGCCGCAGTCTTTATTGGTTTTAATTTGGTTAAGAACCAGCTTGATGCGAGTTATGCCGCATCAAATCACCCGGTTGATTATGCGACTGGTCAAACGACCTTTAGCGCAGAAGCGATCAGGGGTTTCTATGCGCATATGCAGGATCTCGGAACGCTGGATATTTATGTGAAGACCCAGATTATTGATTTCGGCTTCATAGCAATGATGATGCTGATGGGCTTCTTTGTCGGAGCGCTGGTCTCTCGTGTAGGGCCGGCGGAAGGCTATGGCCGCAAAATTGGCAAATTGGCAAATTGGCAGGGCTTTCGGTCATCTGCGGCGCAGTCTTTGATATCATCGAAAACCTACTTTCGTTCAATATGCTCGCAAACCCGACGAATTTTGCAGACTTTATCGCGCTTCCTTACTCCGCCGCGGCCGTGTCCAAATTCGCGCTAATCGCACTTGGACTTTTGCTCGTAAATCTGTCTCTTGTAGTTGGTCTCTATGAGCGTATTGCGCCGCGCTTTCAGAAAACAGTAGGCGTTTAAATATCTCAGTAATGCAAAAGGCCGCATCCTTTTGGGCGCGGCCTCTTACTTTTCATTTGAAACGTTTAGCCCTGATACTTGGACAGGATCATCGATCCGTTGGTGCCACCAAAGCCGAAGCTGTTGGTCATGACGCTATCAAGACCTGCGTTCTCGACCAGTGACGTCGCGATTTCCGATGGGTCGATTGCCGGATCAAGCGTTTCAACGTTGATCGACGGTGCAATGAAATCACCCTGTAGCATCAAAAGACAATAGACGGCTTCCGAAGCGCCTGTGGCACCCTGGCTGTGTCCTGTCATCGATTTGGTTGAAGAGATCGGCGGGGTGTTGCCCTGACCGAAGACACGGCGCACGGCTTCGACTTCGCCGACGTCACCGACAGGTGTCGATGTGCCATGTGCGTTGATATAGCTGACTTTGCGGCCTTCGGGCAGCGATTGCAAGGCAAGTCGCATCGCGCGTTCGCCGCCTTCGCCCGAGGGCGCAACCATGTCATGACCGTCGGAGGTCGCGGCGTAACCTGTGACTTCGGCATAGATTTTCGCGCCGCGCGCTTTGGCGTGTTCCAGTTCTTCGAGCACGACAATCGCGCCGCCGCCAGCGATGACGAAACCGTCACGGTTCGCATCAAACGCGCGCGAGGCTTTGGTCGGCTGGTCGTTGTATTTGGACGACATCGCGCCCATGGCGTCGAACAGGCAGGATAGGGTCCAGTCGAGCTCTTCGGCGCCGCCAGCGAACATCACGTCTTGCTTGCCCATCATGATCTGTTCGGCGGCGTTGCCGATACAATGCAGCGATGTCGAACATGCCGAGGTGATCGAATAGTTGATCCCCTTGATCTTGAACTGGGTCGAAAGGTTCGCCGAAATGGTCGAGGACATACATTTGGGCACGGCAAAGGGCCCGATCCGCTTGGGCGAGCCGGTATTGTCGACAACTTGATGAGCGGCATACATGGCGCTGGTCGAAGGACCGCCTGAACCTGCCACAAGGCCTGTGCGAACGTTCGAAACCTGATCCTCTGTCAGACCCGAGTCCGCGATCGCCTGCTGCATCGAGATATAGGCATAGGCAGCGCCGGGGCCCATGAAACGCAGTGCGCGCTTGTCCACATGCTCGGTTACGTCGATCTTGACGGTCCCTGCGATCTGGCTCCGGAACCCGCGTTCAGCCATTTCAGGGCTTGCTTCGATGCCGGATTTTCCGGCGCGAAGGGATGCCTCAACCTCTTGGGCGTTATTGCCAATCGGGGAAACGATCCCCAGACCCGTGACGACGACGCGGCGCATTTAAAGCCTCCTTGAATAACTTGGCTTCGTGTGTAGGCCATAGAGGGTCAAAGGTGCAACAGAGGAAAGCGCAGATTACGCCCGTGCGACTCTGCGTCCGGCAGGTTCAAATCGTTTTCCCGAAAAGAAAAACCCCCGAACGAGCATTCGGGGGCGTGTTTGTTCCGATGAAAATGCCGGCTTAGGAGGTCGACAGAGCGACTTTCATATCCTTGACCTGATAGATGACTTCGCCGTCGGCCTCGACGATCCCGTCGGCAACACCCATCGTAAGACGGCGGGTCTGGACGGCTTTGGTGAAGTCGACCTTATAGGTGAGCATTTTGCGGTCGGGGCGCACCATGCCCGTCAGCTTTACTTCGCCGACCCCGAGCGCATAGCCGCGACCTTCCCAGCCGCGCCAGCCAAGGTTGAAGCCGGTGAGCTGCCACAGACCGTCGAGACCGAGGCATCCGGGCATGATCGGGTTGTTCGGGAAATGGCACTCGAAGAACCAAAGGCTGGGATTGATGTCGAATTCAGCGACCACGTGGCCCTTGCCGTGAAGACCGCCGTCCTCGGAAATTTCGGTGATGCGATCCATCATGAGCATCGGTGGCGCGGGCAGCTGCGCATTTCCCGGACCGAAAAGCTCGCCGCGGGCGCATTTCAGAAGGTCTTCTTTGCTAAAGCTGCTCGGATATTGGGCCATACGGTCGTGTCCATTCTTGAGTGTTCCTGTTGCATCCCCTTTATCACTCTGCGTCAATGCGGGGCAAGTCTGGCGCTTGCGACAGGCAAAATGGTGATTTTCAATTGAAACCGGTGGGCATTCGACCATATGCTAGACAGTCAAGGAGACTGATGCCCATGCTCGACAACGAGACACATCGCGGAACTGAGTGGCTGAATGCCGTTGGACTGCGCCCCACCAAGCAACGTGTGGCTCTTGCAACATTGCTGGTCGGCGACGGGCAAGACCGCCATGTCACTGCAGAATGGCTTTACGAAGCTGCATCGAGCAGCGGTGAAAAAGTATCATTGGCAACGGTTTACAATACTCTGCGTGCGTTTTGTGATGCGGGTCTCATGCGTGAGATTACCGTCGATGGCGCCAAGAGCTATTTCGATACCAATATGAGCGACCATCCGCATTTCTATTGGGAAGATACTGCGACGCTGACGGACGCGGCAGAAGGGCAGCTCGAGATTCTCAATCTCCCCGAGCCACCTGAAGGTGCTGAAATCGCTGCGGTCGACGTCGTGATCCGACTGCGCCGCAAATCCTGATCAGATTTTTGTCCGTCCTTTGACGTAGTGGGCGTTCAGCGCAAGCGCAGCGCCCGCAACGATAATGAGTGCCATCCCGAAAACCGAGACGCGATCGGGCAGGTGATTGAACACCAGCCACCCAAGAACTGCTGCCCAAACGATATGCATGTAGTTGATCGGCGCTACGAGCGATGCGGGTGCGATTTTGTAGGCAGCGGCAAAGAAGAAATGCCCGAGCGTCGCAAAAAGGCCCATCAGGACCATGAGCCCTATATCGAAGAGTTCGGGGATGGGGCCGGACAGGTGCGGGATCGAGGTCAGAACGAAGAAGGCCGCCCCATTGATCGTCGCATAATACAACATCGCAATAGAGCTTTCGGTTTTGGAAAGCGATCGGGTCATAAGGTGGAACGCGGTCGCGATACCTGCATTGACTAGGGCATAGATGACGCCGACAGGGTCAAGACCGCCTCCGGGCCTGAGCACCAGAAGAACCCCGCTGAACCCGAGAACCGCAAGGAACCAACCGAGCGGCGAGACCTTTTCGCCAAAAAGCGGAACAGCAAGCGCCATCACCGCAAAAGGAGAGAGGTAAAGGATCGACACGGCCTCGCCCACAGGGATCAAGCGAAGAGCGTGTCCCATAGTGAGCGATGCAAGAGAAAGCAGCAGCCCCCGAAACATCACTTGCTTGGTTTTTTGGGTCTGCCAGAGACGCGCCCCGATTTTGGGATAGACGAATGCAAAAAGCAGAACCGTGCTCGCGAGATAGCGGATCGCCTGCATTACCGGCACAGGGTATTTCATCGCCATTTCTTTGCCGATGGTGTCTGCCGCCGCAAAAAACAACGTGGTTACGGCAACGAGCATAATGGCGAGAAGCGGCCTCTGGGCAGGCTGGGGCAGAGTGTCGGTCAATGATGAAACCCTATTGGCGGTCCGGTGCGTCATACCCGACGCAGTTTCAGGCCGTTGTTGGCGCCATCTAGAACCACTGGCCGGGTTCCATCAAGCCAAGATCGAGGAGTTGCTGTGAATGCCATGTGAACCGCACCGAGTTATGCCACTTGAACGTATGGATGTCATAGGTGGAACCGGGGTTGCGCTTGAGCGCTTTGGCGGTGCGGAAGGACGCGATCGCAGCCGTGATGTTGTTATGCCAAGGACAGGCATAGGTATTCATCTCTTCGTCGGACAACGTGTGGTCTTTGCGGATCTTGAGACCTTCTTTGGCACGAAAGAGTGGAATACGGTCGATCCTCCGGCGCGAGGCGGGAATATGCTCTTCGAACCGCCATCTCAGACCGCCGTAGAAATCAAGTTGCCGCTCTTTGGGGTGGTTGTGGTTGGCGGGATCGGGCCGAGCCAAACCGTAATACCCTGTCTTGTCGAGCATTGCGGTATCAAGAGAAACTGCATTCGGGTGCCTGTTCAAATCCTCGGCATAAAGATCGACGACATAGGCAAGGATCGCCTCGCGTCGCTCTTCGAGATTGAAAAGCAAAAGTTCCAGCACGTTGCGATGTTCGCAAAACGGAAAGAAGAGATACTCTGCGTTATAACAGTAATAGAGCCACTGGGTTTTGAGCGCGCCGATCAGCGGGTTCATCACGTTTTCAAGCGCCGCTTCGCGCGACATGTCGAAAACGATCACGTCCACTTTGTCGAGAACGGTCGAGGGGACCGCGATCTCTTCCGATGCCACGCAGATGATCTTTTTGAACCCGAGGTCGATGTGGTGACGCACGGTCGTGTCGATCTCGACCTCGTCATCGCATAAGATGATGGCCACGGGACCTTTGATCCCTTGGGTGCCTTTGTTCAAGAATTCACTGAGACTGGAGTAGCGCATGTGCCTGATTTGCGGGTTTCGCGCTTAGGTTCC
>JALRIK010000099.1 GCA_023255435.1 Marivivens sp. | reverse complement strand
GGGGCGACGTTGCGCGGCGCATTGCCCACGAGATCAAGAACCCACTGACGCCGATCCAGCTTTCGGCCGAGCGCATCCAGCGCAAATTTGCCGCCAAAGTCGGCGACGACAGCGAAGCGCTGGAGCAGATGACAAATGTGATCGTGCGCCAAACCAATGACTTGCGCCGCATCGTGGACGAATTTTCAAAATTCGCGCGCATGCCCGAGCCGCAAAAACTACATCATGATATTGCGGCTTTGGTCAAAGATGCCGTTGCTTTGCAACAGGCGGGGCAACCCGATGTGACCATCTCGCTCCATATTGAGGGCGGATCGTTTTCGGCTAACCTTGACGCAACGATGATCGGGCAGGCTTTGACCAATTTGATCAAGAATGCGGGTGAAGCCACTGAAACATATCGGGAAAAACACCCCGAAGATGTAACCTACAAGGGAGCGATCAAGGTCGCTCTCATCAAAGACGGCGAATTTGCGCGACTGACCATTTCGGACAATGGCATCGGGCTTCCCGAAGATCGGGCGCGGCTCTTTGAACCCTATGTCACAACGCGCGACAAAGGCACGGGCCTTGGCCTTCCTATTGTCAAGAAAATCATTGAAGAACATAGCGGTAGCCTGCGTCTTGAGGACGCGGATCCGTTTGATGCCGGCGCCCACAAGGGGGCAATGGCCGTCGTAGAACTCCCGCTGCTTGGATCGGCTGCGGACAAGGATGCTGTATGAGGATGTTATGGGCGATATTCTGATTACCGATGACGAGCGCGACATTCGCGAGCTTATTTCGGATATCCTTCAGGATGAAGGGTTTGCCACGCGGCTTGCAGGCAATGCCGACGACTGTATGGCGGCGATCGAGAGCGAGGTTCCCGCTCTGATGATCCTCGATATCTGGCTGAAAGACAGCCACATGGACGGGATCGACATTCTCAAGAAGGTCAAGCGCGAGCATCCCGAAGTGCCGATCGTGATCATCTCGGGTCACGGAAACATCGAGATTGCCGTCGCAGCGATCAAACAGGGGGCCTACGACTTTATCGAAAAGCCCTTTAACATCGACCAGCTTTTGGTGGTGATCCGCCGCGCGATGGAAACCTCGCGCCTGCGCCGCGAAAACCAAGAGCTAAAGAAAAGCGAAGTGGGTGTCTCCGAAATGATCGGCGACAGCGCGGCTTTCCGCAATCTCAAGTCCCAATTGGACAAGGTCACGAAAACCAATGGGCGCGTGATGCTCACAGGGTCCCCTGGGTGCGGCAAGGAAATCGCCGCGCGCTATGTTCATGCCAACTCGAACCGCGCCTCTGCGCCTTTTGTGCTTGTGTCTTCGGCTTCGGTAGAACCCGACCGCATGGAAGAGGTCTTGTTCGGGCGCGAAAGCCGCGAGAACGGCGTCGAGAAGGGGCTTCTCGAAGAGGCAAACGGAGGCGTGATCTATTTCGAAGAGATCGCCGATATGCCGCTTGGCACTCAGTCGAAAATCCTTCGGGTATTGGTGGACCAAAAGTTTACCCGTGTCGGCGGGAACGATAAAATTCAGGTCGATCTTCGCGTTATTTCCAGTACGAACAAAGACTTGGAGAGCGAGATTGAAGCAGGCAACTTCCGTCAGGAACTCTATCATCGTCTGAATGTTGTCCCGATTGCGGTTCCAAGCCTTGAAGAGCGCCGTGAAGATATTCCGCTTCTTGCCGAGCATTTCATTGCGTCCTTCAACAAGACCCAAGGTCTTCCTCTGCGCGAGCTTGCAGAGGATGCCCGCGCCTTGCTCCAGACGATGATCTGGCCGGGGAATGTGCGTCAGCTCAAGAATGTGATCGAGCGGGTGCTCATCCTTGGGGACGGCATGGGGCCGATTGCCGCCAAAGAGCTTCCACAGAACGAAGAAAAGGCGAGCGATGACGGACGGATCGTTCTGTCCAATGCACTTGCGACGCTTCCACTGCGCGAGGCGCGCGAACTCTTTGAACGCGAATATCTTCTGACACAGATCAACCGCTTTGGCGGCAATATCAGCCGCACGGCTTCGTTCGTGGGGATGGAGCGCTCGGCCTTGCACCGCAAACTCAAGTCGCTCGGAGTGGTGACCACTAACAAAGCAGGCGGCAGAGTGGCCTATATCGAAGAGGAATGAGGGCGGCGGCGATTGACGCCCCCCTCAACCCGTGCAAGACATCATACAAAGCAGGTTACGAGGACCCGAAATGAAGGTCATCATTTGCGGCGCAGGTCAGGTCGGCTGGCAAATCGCGCGACATCTTTCCAGCGAGCGGAACGACGTGACGGTTGTGGACAACAACCCCGAACTCATTCTGCGAGCGACTGAAACGCTTGATGTCAACGGCATCACGGGGCACGCCTCTTATCCCGAGGTGCTTGATCGGGCAGGGGCGCGGGACGCCGATATGATCATCGCGGCCACTCATTCGGACGAGGTGAACATGGTCACATGCCAAGTCGCCCATTCGGTCTTTTCGATCCAGCGCAAGATCGCGCGTCTCAGATCCCAAGCCTATCTCGACTCCTCTTATTCCGATCTCTATCGCCGCGATCACATGCCGATCGACGTCAAGATCTCGCCAGAGCGCGAAGTCGCCGAAGCGGCACTCCAGCGGATCAAGTCGCCATCGGCCTTCGATACTGAAAGCTTTCTCGACGGGCGCGGGCATCTTTTGGGGATCAAGATCGACGAAAACTGTCCCGTGGTGAATACACCGCTTAGACAGCTTACCGATCTGTTCTCGACGCTTCAGGCGATCGTGGTCGGCATCCGCCGCGACGGGACGCTCTTTGCTCCGGCTCCGGGGGATCAGATTTTTGTCGGCGATGATTGTTACGTCTTTGCCAAGACCGAAGACATCAACCGCACGATGGAGATTTTCGGCAAGGAAACCCGTCGTCTTGAACGGGTCGTCATCATCGGTGGCGGCAATGTCGGTCTCTTTGTGGCAAAAGCACTCGAAAGCCAGCCCGAGCGGGTGCGCGTCAAGGTCATCGAACGCGACCGCAAGCGCGCCGAAGTTGCAGCCGATGCGCTCGAGCGGACAATCGTTCTTCACGGGGACGGGCTCAATGCCTCGCTCCTTGACGAAGCCAATGTCGCGAGCGCCGATGTGGTTCTGGCCCTGACGGACGATGACAAGACCAATATGCTCGTCTCGGTGCGCGCCAAGCAGATGGGCGCCAAAATGAGCATTTGTCTGACCAACGATCCGACCCTCACACCTTTGATGGGACCGCTCGACATCGACGCCTATCTCAACCCGCGCGCTACAACGGTTTCGTCGATCTTACGCCATATCCGCCACGGCAAAGTGCGCGGGGTCTATTCTATCGGTGACGCCGAAGCGGAAATGATCGAAGCACAGGTTCTGGGGACCTCGCCGATTGCGGGCGAGCGCATCCGCGACATTCCCTTCCCCGAAGGCGTGCTTGTGGGCGGCGTGATGAAAGACGGACAGCTGATCAAACCCGACGGCTCGACACGTATCGAAGAAAACGACATTCTCGTGCTCTTTTGCATGTCTGCCGATGTGCCCGAAGTCGAACGATTGCTCCAAGTTTCCATCGATTTCTTCTGATGTTTGCGCGTATCACAAAGCAGCCTCTCTTTGTGCTCCTGATGGGGCTGGCCTCGCTTTTGATGCTTTTGCCGTCGCTCCATGCGCTGTCTTTGGGGAATTTCCGCGTCAGTCGACCGTTTTTCTATAGCGCTGTGGCTTTCTTTTTCGTGACGGCCATGATCGCGATAGCGATGGACGGGCGCGGTTTCGGGCGCCATCAGGCCCGCAACCAGTTGTTGACGCTTGTCGCGACCTTTGCAGCGCTGCCCCTCATGCTCGCCTTTCCGTTCTACGAGGCACATGGGCGGATCAGTTTTCTCGATGCCTGGATCGAGATGGTCTCTTGTCTGACGACCACGGGGGCGACGTTGTTCGACAACCCGTGGCGGCTTAATGTGTCGCTGCATCTTTGGCGGTCGATCGTTGGCTGGATGGGCGGTTATTTCATGTGGGTCGCCGCATTTGCGATCCTTGCGCCGATGAACCTCGGCGGGTTCGAAGTGCGCTCGTCGGGGGTCGCGGGCACAGGACGCAACCTGAGCCAGATTTCACGGATTGCGGACCCATCCGAGCGGTTCACGCGGTTTGCGCTCAAACTCGGTCCGATCTATCTCGGGATCACGCTTGCGCTCTGGGTCGGGCTTTTGATCGCGGGGGATCGGAGCTTTGTGGCCCTGACCCATGCCATGGCAACGGTTTCGACATCGGGGATTTCGCCGATCGGGGGTCTTTATTGGTCGCGCGGCGGATTCATCGGCGAGGTTTTCATCTTTGTCGTTTTTGCCTTTGCCATTTCACGCCTGACTTTCAGTCGCGGTATGATCGGAGAAGAGCGCAGTCCCTTGCTTCGCGATCCCGAAGTCAAAATGGCCGTGGCTCTGATCTCGATGGTTGCGGGCGGTTTATTCTTGCGTCACTTCATCGGCGTCTTCGAAGGCCGAGGCGAGGAGTCCTCATTCATCGCGGCGATCCACGCGCTTTGGGGCGGGATTTTCACCTCTTTGTCGTTCCTGACGACCACAGGGTTTGAATCGCGCTATTGGACCGAAACGTCGAGCTGGTCCCATTTGAACACGCCCGGCCTTGCGCTTATCGGGCTTGCTCTGATCGGGGGCGGGATTGCGACGACAGCGGGAGGCGTAAAGCTTCTGCGGGTCTATGCTCTTTTCCGTCACTCGGAGCGCGAGCTTGAAATGCTGGTGCACCCGTCCTCACTTGGCGGTGCAGGGAGCGAGGCGCGGCAGATCAGAAGATCAGGCGCGTTTGTCGCTTGGATCTTTTTCATGATCTTTGCGCTCTCCATCATCGGCGTTGTGACCGCGCTTGCCCTGACGGGGGTGCAGTTCGAAAACTCGCTTGTGATTGCGGTTTCGGCGCTCTCCACCACAGGTCCCATTCTCGACATTGCAGCAGAGGACCCGATTTCACTCTCGGGATTACGGGATATTTCCAAGTTTATTGTCGCATCGGCCATGGTTCTTGGACGGCTCGAGGCTCTTGCGATCATCGCGCTTCTCAATCCCGATTTCTGGAGAAATTGAGCCCAAGGTTCAACAGCCGACGCATAGGTTTATTTTGGGGCTGGAAACTCTTGGATTCGTTCTACATACTCGAACTGACATCACATTGACCGGTTTTCGGTCACAATAACAAAAGGGGCACAAGCCATGGCGGCTGACAAACAGAACCTTCAGGACGCGTTTCTCAACCACGTCCGTAAAACCAAGGTTCCGGTCACGATCTTTCTGGTCAACGGGGTAAAACTTCAGGGCGTTATCACTTGGTTCGATAGCTTCTGCGTCCTCTTGCGCCGTGACGGTCAATCCCAGCTTGTTTACAAAAGCGCGATCTCGACGATCATGCCGGCCCAGCCGATCAACCTTTATGATGGCGAAGAGTAATCATGGAAACTGACAGGCCCGCAACGCGGGCCTGGGTGCTCCACCCGGACATCAAAGCCGACCGCAACCGTAGAGCCGCTGGTCCTGCGCTCGAAGAGGCTGTGTCTTTGTCCGCGGCGCTCCCCGAACTCGAGGTGATCGGGTCCGAAATCGTCCCGCTTCCCAAGGTTCAGCCCGGGCATCTCTTCGGCTCTGGCAAGATCGAAGAGCTCAAGGCCCGTTTCAAAGAAAACGAAATCGATCTTGTTTTGGTCGATGGCCATGTCTCGCCTGTTCAACAGCGCAATCTGGAAAAGGACTGGGACGTCAAACTTCTGGATCGCACAGGGCTGATCCTCGAGATTTTCTCGGATCGGGCCCGCACGCGCGAAGGTGTGCTTCAGGTCGAGATGGCGGCGCTTTCCTATCAGCGCACGCGCCTTGTGCGCGCTTGGACCCACCTTGAACGCCAAAGGGGCGGTCTTGGCTTTGTCGGCGGTCCGGGGGAAACCCAGATCGAAGCCGACCGCCGCGCGATCGACGACCAGCTCGTCCGTCTGCGCCGACAGCTTGATAAGGTGGTGCGCACACGCACACTTCACCGCGCCGCACGCGCCAAGGTGCCTTTTCCCATTGTTGCGCTTGTTGGCTATACCAACGCGGGCAAATCGACGCTTTTCAACCGTCTCACAGGGGCGGATGTCTTTGCCAAGGATATGCTTTTTGCCACGCTCGATCCGACCATGCGGCGCATCCAGCTGCCGCAAGGTGAAGAAATCATTCTCTCGGACACCGTGGGCTTTATCTCGGATCTTCCGACCGAGCTTGTCGCTGCTTTCCGCGCGACGCTCGAAGAGGTGCTTGATGCTGATCTGATCCTGCATGTGCGTGACATCAGCCACGGCCAGACCGAAGAGCAGGCCAAAGATGTGATGGAAATCCTGAGCAAGATCGGCGTCTCGGATACCGCGCCCATTCTCGAGGTCTGGAATAAGATCGACCGTATGGACGACATGGCGCGCGATGCGATGCTGGTTCAGGCAGGTCGGACAGAAGGGCTCCACGCCATCTCGGCGATCACGGGCGAAGGGATAGAGGACCTTTTGGCGGCGGTAACGGCCAAGCTGCGCCCTGATCGTGTCACCGAAACGATCATCGTTCCCTATAGCGACGGCAAACGGCGCGCGTGGCTTTTCAAAGAGGGCGTGATCGAAACCGAAGAGCAAAAGGAAGACGGGTTCCACATCCGCCTGACTTGGAGCCTCGTGCAAAAGGCCAAGTTCCAAAGCCTTTGAACGCATACCGTTTCAATGAAAAGCCCCGCTCGATGGCGGGGCTTTTTGTTATTCAGGAAGGAGATGCGTGATACCCACCGCCGCCGCACGTGCCAGAGCGGGATCAAGCGACATCGGGATATATTCACCGCGCCGCCACAACTCGCCCTGATCATCGTAATACCGCGAGAGTGGATGCCCCGATTGGCCCGTCGAGATAATAAAGACCGAACTGTCGGGATCGGCAAAATCATAGACGCCGCGATAGCCCGCAGCATGCACGTTCTGGAACGGCTGTAGGCCTGTGCCCTTTGTGCGGCCACGCATCATCGTGTTGTCGCCGCCCGACGTTGACTGGCGGATGTTCACGAACCAGTTCAAGACGCGGGTCGTCCCGAGAACAGTATGATCCTGGGTCGCCATATGCGCATCGCCCCAGCGCAGGGATTGAAGATCGGGGCCATAGGTCTCGGATATCCAGACAATCGCATCATCCAACGCGGCGCGCGCAATATCGGTGCAGGTTTCCTTGGGTGCCGATTGCACCACATCACACCATGCACTCGCGCCGCTGATATCGCGATAGACACGCTCGATAAAGAGGGGCTCGACATGGGTGAACTCGTCCGCAAGCGGTCCGAGATCGTCACGGATCAAACGGTCCTGAAGCTCGCGCACCCATGCCGCATAAATGAGCGGTTCGGGCTGGTGCTCGTTCATTTCGCCGTTCCATTCGGCAAGTAGCTCCAAAGCGTCCTGACGTTTGCGCTCGATGCTGCCTTCTGGCGCGGCTTCGCCCGTAAACCACAGATCCGCCCCGATCAGAGGAAGAAGCGCCCGCGCGGTAAAGGACACCGTATCAAGCTGCGCCTCGATAAAGCTTTCGCGGGTGTGAACCTCGCGGCTTTGCATGAGACGACGCCAACGATTGATGCGCTGGGTGTCGCCCCAGTCATAGGTCACGTGATAGGGAAATTCGCGGTCGATTGTCTTGTTGTTGGTGTTGCCGATGATCCCGCCTTCGGGATCGAGGTATCGCGGATTGATGTCATAGGGAAAGACACCCTTCCAACGGTTTTCGGTCAGATAGCCATAGGTGGGCAAACGGCCCTTGCTTTGATGGTTCACGTCGCGCTCGGGCAGGGCCCCCATGGTCTGCATCGCAATCGAATTGCGGTCGGCCAGCATTAGGTTCATCGCTGGGGCGACATAATCCTCTGCTGCCGCGATCGCGCCTTGGACATTGCGCGCTTTCATAATCCCGTAGGCAGCGCTTAGCGATGTGTCGGCGGGATCAAGTGCGGTCCAGTTGACCGAAGTCACATGTAAAGCAGGGCGGATCGTGCCGAGATCGTATTGATCAGGAGGGAGCACAGGCCCGTTTTCCGTCCAGAGCAGATCAATGGTAAGGGCAGGGGCATCCTTGATGGAGACAATACTTTCCCGCCGCTCGAAATCCTTCCAACCGTTCAGAGTGCGGTATTGGTTAGGGTTGTCGGGGTTCAATTCCTCGAGATAGACATCGAGATCATCGACATAGGCAGACGTGATGCCCCAGCCAACGTTGCTGCTCCGTCCCGAAAGGATGAACGGCACACCCGGAATTGTCGCCCCGATCACACCGCCGGTTTCGATTTCCAGCCGCGCAAGATACCAGACCGACGGCGCAGTGAGCTTGAGATGCGGGTCATTGGCGAGGATCGTCGATCCCGTGGCGGAACGGGTCGGTCCAGCGACAAAGGCATTCGACGCCCCCGCAAGCGCAAAGCGCGACACAGGTGACAGAGGATCGTCGGGCTGCCGTGTGTTTGCAGCATATTTGGGGACATCGCGCACAAGTTCGGCATATTGGGGCAGCGCGGCGATCCCTTCACCTGGCGCATCGGGGAGGATATCTTGCACGCGATCCGCGGGCAGCATGAGCGAAGTGCGGGCGCGCAGCACTTCGGCCGAGATCTGTCCGTTGAGATCAAGTGCCATGAGTTTGATGATCGCGATAGAGTCGGCTGGCTGCCATGGCGCAATCGGGTGATTGAAGAGCCACATTTCAGGCGCACCGCGCCCCAAAGCACCCTTGTTCACTTCGCCCAGCCACGCATTGACACCTGCGGCGTAAGCTTCGAGTGCGGCACGCGTTTCTGCGTCCTGTGCGTCAACCGAAGACACGGCAAGGTTGTAAAGATCGAACCGACGCAGAAGTGTGTCGAACTTGACCGTCCGCTCTCCGAAAAGTTCGGACAGACGTCCTTGGACCGTGCGCCGCAAAAGCGTCATTTGCCAAAGCCTGTCCTGCGCATGGGCATATCCCATGCCGAAAAAGACGTCGGCGTCGGTAGCGCCGAAAATATGCGGAACGTTGGAGTTGTCGCGCACGATCTCGACAGGTGCGGAAATGCCCGTCACCGTGGTTTCGGCGTTGAAGTCCGGAAGAGACCGCGAGGCAAAATAATAAGCCAGTAGAAACAGTGCGACCGCAAGAAGGACAAGCGCCGAGCTTATCCGCATGAGCCAGCGAAAGATAAATGCCATCTGTTAAAGTATCTCCTAAGGACTACTTTACCCTCTAAGCGGGTCTGGTTACGACTGGCTAAACGATAGTGAAAAAGAAAGCGAGGGGGGAACCCATGGCAAAAGTAGCGTTTCTGGGTCTTGGGGTGATGGGATACCCGATGGCGGGTCATTTGGCGTCCAAAGGGCACGAGGTGACGGTTTACAATCGCACCACCTCTAAGGCAGAGGCATGGGCCAAACAGCACGGCGGCGCATTTGCGACGACGCCCGCCGAAGCCGCCCAAGGAGCCGAGATCGTCTTTTCCTGTGTCGGAAACGATGATGATCTTCGCTCGGTCTGTCTTGGCAAGGAAGGCGCCTTTGCGACGATGGCCAAAGGCACGATCTTTGTCGATCACACCACCGTTTCCGCCAAAGTCACCCGCGAGCTATTCGAAGCTGCGGCACAGCAAGGTGTGGCC
>JALRIK010000098.1 GCA_023255435.1 Marivivens sp. | reverse complement strand
CAAACATCCGACAGTCCCGACGTCTGGAACGCGCAGGCGCCCATGTGGTTTACGGCTTCACCCAATACAAAACCCACGCCAAGATCAGCACGGTCGTGCGGCGCGAAGGCGACCAACTCGTCACCTATACGCATTACGGCACGGGCAACTATCACCCGATTACCGCCCGCATCTATACCGATCTCAGCCTCTTTACATGCGATGCTAAACTTGGGCGGGACGCGACCAAGGTTTTCAATTTCCTATCGGGATATGCCCAACCCGACGGGCTTGAAAACCTTGCTATTTCGCCGCTGACTCTCAAGCCTACCTTGCTGAAAATGATCGCAAACGAGGCCGAACACGCGCGCAATGGCCGCCCTGCGATGATCTGGGCCAAGATGAACAGCCTGATCGAGAAAGACGTGATCGATGCGCTCTACGAAGCCAGTCAGGCAGGCGTAAAAATCAGCCTTGTCGTCCGCGGCATTTGCGGCTTGCGTCCGGGTATCAAAGGACTTTCGGAAAATATCCGCGTCAAATCCATCATCGGACGATTTCTTGAACACAGCCGCATTGTCTGCTTCGGCAACGGTTACGGCCTTCCTTCGAAAAAAGCGCGTGTGTTCATTTCTTCTGCCGACTGGATGAGCCGAAATCTGAACCGCCGCGTCGAGACACTTATCGAAATCACGAACCCCACAGTCCAAGCCCAGATCGTGAGCCAGATCATGGCGGCGAACATGGCGGATGTTGCCCAAAGCTGGGTAATGGCGGCAGACGGCAAATTCTATCGCCCCGAGATCAAAGACGGCGATTTCGCCTTTAGTTGTCACCGCTTCTTTATGGAAAACCCTTCATTGTCGGGACGTGGATCGGCAGGTGCAAGTGACGTCCCGCAACTCACGCACACCGAAGATTGACTCTGAAGCGTTGCTTGGCCAAAGGTCGGAATGAATGGGAGAATTCATGACCGACTCTACAGAAGCCGAGCTGAGCGAATGGGGTCCTTTCGGGCGCCCGATCTTTGATGACCCACAAGCGCGAGCTCTTTCGCGTGTCGGCGTTGTTGACGTCGGATCGAACTCAGTTCGACTCGTTGTCTTTGACGGCGCGGCACGCTCACCCGCTTATTTCTACAACGAAAAAATCATGTGTGCGCTGGGCGCCGGTCTTGGCGAAACGGGTCGGCTCAACCCGACGGGACGCGTGCGCGCGCTTAATGCCATCAAACGCTTTGCGGCCCTTGCGGATGGGATGGGCATTTCGCCCCTGACTGCTGTCGCAACAGCAGCCGTGCGCGAAGCCGAGGACGGCGAGGAATTTCGGCGCGAGGTTTTTGAACAAACGGGTATCCGTCTTTACGTAATCGATGGCCGCGAGGAAGCGCGTCTGTCGGCCCAAGGGGTGCTTCTCGGTTGGCCCGGCTCCTATGGTCTTGTCTGTGACATCGGCGGCTCGTCGATGGAGCTTGCCGATATCGCAGACGGCAAAGTCGGCGAGCGTGTGACCTCCCCTCTTGGTCCGCTCAAACTTCGCAATTTCAAGAGCAAGAGAGATCTCAAGGCCCATATCAAAACCATCGTCGGTGATCTTCACGCCAAGATGAACAAAGAAACGGGCATGCGGCTTTTCCTTGTCGGCGGCTCTTGGCGGGCGATTGCGCGCGTCGATATGGAGCGGCGCGGCTATCCTCTGACCGTTTTGCACGAATACCGCATGAATGCGCGCAACATCGCGACGACCGCCGATTATATCGCTTCGGCAAATCTTGATGATTTGCGCGGACGTTGCGGGATTTCCTCCGACCGTATGGCGCTTGTCCCGATTGCGATCCTTGTTCTTCGCGAACTTGTCAAAACGTTCAAGCCCAAGGACATCACCGTGTCGTCCTATGGCATCCGCGAAGGCATGCTTTATGAGCAGATGCCCCAAGAGCTTCGGGATCGTGACCCATTGATCGAAGCATGCCGTTTCGCCGAGGCTAAAGATGCACGCCTCCCTGGTTTCGGCAAGGTACTTTATGACTTTGTCACACCGCTCTTTCCAAACGCCAATTGGCAAAAGCAGCGGATCATCAAAGCCGCCTGCCTCTTGCACGACGTGACGTGGCGCGCGCACCCAGACTATCGAGACGAGATCGCCTTTGACAACGCAACCCGCGCAAACCTTGGCGGTCTCAAGCATTCCGAACGCATTTTCCTCGGACTTTCACTCCTTCACCGCTATTCGAACAAGCGCGAAGGATCGCGCTTCGAGCCGCTCTTCCGCATGTTGAACGATGACGAAATCAGGGATGCAGAGGTCTTGGGCAAAGCCATGCGGCTTGGCGCTATGATCTGGCTAAACGCGGATGAACAATTCGGCTCGCTTCAGTGGAAACCGAAGAAACGCGAACTCAAACTCGTTCTGAACGCGCACGCAGAACCGCTCTTTGGCGAGGTCGCCCAAAGCAGACTTGACGCCTTGGCAAACGCGCTGTCGGCAACATCCACCGAGGTTGTCATCCTGAAAGATTAAAGCTCGATATCCGTCGGGGGCGTTTCGCCCTCGGGCGGAACATATGCGGGCGCGTCTTTTTCGCGACGGATCACTATATCTCCATTCGGGAGCACCTGTGGCTTCTCGTAATAGGAAAAATCGTCGATCTGGTTGAGCGCTTCGACCAGTGAAGGACCCATTTCAAGCAATAAGGCGCGCAGTTGCGGCCCCGCCTCTTCCACCAATTGCTGGAACTCATTCATAGTCGGCTCCAGCTCGTTGAAAATGCCCTGCATAAAAAGCTGGACACCCTTTTCCATAAGATCGAACCCCTCTGACTCTTCAGTGGTGTCCTGCGCGAAAACAGGGGCGCTTAATAGAGCGAGGGCGAAAATCGGGGCGTAAATCTGCTTCATGAATCCCATATATGAGCTCTTGCGCAAAACGCCAAATCACAAGTCGATGTCAAGCGTCACGGGGAAATGGTCGGAGGCGGTCAAAAGCGCATCCCGAAGCTCTGGCTCCCGATAACACCCCGCATTTTCAAAGGGGTGCCATATCGCCCAGCGCGGTTCAAGCGCCCGAAGGCGCGGTGAAACCATGATATAGTCCAGAAGGGCCGAGAGGTAATTTCCCTCTGGCGGTATGCGAAACCGCGACGTCGTCGGGCTTGCTCCGATACGCTGCCTTATCGCAAGGGCCGCATGCGGATCATAGAGCTTTTCGCCGCCGTCTTCGCCCAAGACGATCTCGACAGAAGAGCGGCCGAAGAGTTTCTCGTATTCGTCGAGCCCAGGACCATCGTTGAAATCCCCCAGGACGATGACATCGTCCCCTGCCTCGAGGTCTTCGACCACGCGCTTGCGCAGCCAGATGCATTGCGCCAATTGCTTGCGTCTGTTCTCGATGCTGATCCGAAGAATTTCCACAGGATCACTTGACCCATAAGGTGCCTTAGACTTGGCATGCACCCCGATCATGCGAAACGATTTGCCGCTTGCCAAAGCGCGAACTGCAACCTCGAAGGGCGGTTTGCTCCACCGCACAAGATCGGGCGCCGCATCCGTATCGAGATCGATCGCGAAAGCACCATCAAAGCGCGGAACCGCCACTGTCTCGCGCGGATCGTGCCGCGCCTCGAGAACGTCCGGATCAAAGAGCAGCGCAATTTCCTGTTGGGTCGTATTGCCAAAGCCGATCATCGCTTTCGACGTGCGAAGCCCGAACCGTTCGGCAAAGGTTTCCAAAGCAAGACGAGACGATCTGCGACGGTTCTCGTCGGGGGCTTCAATCACCATGATCGCGTCCGCGTCGATGGCACCGAATACCTTGCCCAAAGCAAGGATTTGTTCGCGCCGCGTCACGTCGAGACGACCCGAACCCTGATCATCTTCAAGTAGCCGCCCCGCATCGTCAAACAGGTTGGAAAACCATTCGACGTTGTAGGTCGCGATCCTCATGGACGCATCCTGTTGATCTCTTCCCAGGCCGCATTGATGGCGGCCATCCTGACTTCGGCCATCTTGATCGCTTCTTCGGGAACACCGCGAGCCATCATCTGATCGGGGTGGCTTTCTTTGACGGCCGCCCGCCAAGCGGCGCGGATCTCCTCTTTCGAAGCGTCGTGCGGCACGCCGAGCACATCAAAAGGATCGCGTTCGGCATCCGGCACGAAACGCGCGCGGATCGTCTTGAAACGGCGTTCGTCGAAACCGAAGATCGCGGCAACACGCTCGAGAAACTCATCCTCTCCGGGGTGGTATTCGCCATCGGCCAGAGCGATATGAAAAAGACCCTCCATCAAGTCGCAGAGCGGTTCCGTCTCGTCGCCGAACATGCGCTTGACGCTCTGGGCATAGTCCTCGAACCCTGCGACGTCCTGCCGGGCAAGGTTGAAGACCCGTGCGGCTTTGCCCTCGTCCTCGGGCGGGATCGAAAAGACTTCGCGAAAAGCGGTAACTTCGTCGCGGGTCACGAGCCCGTCTGCCTTGGCCATTTTCGCCCCAAGGGCAATCACGGCAATGGCAAAAGCGACAGAACGCTCTGGAGGAGTGCGCAAACGTTCGAAAACGGATGCAAGGCTTTCGCCCTTTGCAAGGGCGGCGATCGCCTCGGCAATCTTGCTCCAGATCGACATTCAACGCTCCAAGTCGCTTTTTTCCCTTATTTGCACGATGGGAACGGGGTTCCAATCCTATTTCCGACATAATCGCTCGATTTTATTCGGAACAAAGGTTGATCGTGGCGCGTTACACCATAGGTGTAGGTAGCACCCAGTCCCTTTAATCTTGGAGATTTCAATGTCCCTAGGCACCGCCCTTAACCGGTTCTTCAAGCACGATGCTGCCGGTGGTATCGTCTTGATGGGAGCAGCTGCTCTCGCTTTCATCGTCGCAAACTCGTCCTTGTCGGGCGGTTATCATTCCGCTCTGAATACCTATCTGGCGGTCACTCTTGATGGTGAGGGGCTTCAGAAACCTCTGATCCTCTGGATCAACGACGGCCTGATGGCTATCTTCTTCTTTTTGATCGGTCTCGAACTCAAGCGCGAAATGCTTGAAGGTAAACTCAAGAACCCACGCGATGTGCTCCTTCCCGGGGCGGCAGCTGTCGGCGGTATGATCGCGCCCGCATTGATCTTCTTGCTGTTTAACTGGGGCAATGCCGAAACGATCCACGGATGGGCCATCCCTGCGGCGACGGATATTGCATTTGCCGTTGGCGTTCTGGCACTCTTGGGCACCCGTGCGCCTGCAGCGCTCAAGATCTTCTTGTTGACGCTCGCGATCCTCGATGACCTCGGTGCAATCATCATTATCGCGCTCTTCTACACGGCCGAGCTGAAAATCGATTACCTGTGGCTCTCTCTCATTCCTCTCGCAGGTCTGTGGTGGTGTCACTACAAGAAAATCCACCGCATCGCCCCGATCATTCTTCTGGGTGTCGTGCTTTGGTTCCTTGTCCTCAAATCCGGTGTTCACGCAACACTTGCTGGCGTCATCACCGCATTCTTTGTGCCGCTCAAGGACCGCTTCGGCAAATCGCCGCTCCATGCGCTCGAGCATGCCCTCTCGCCCTATGTCTTCTTCCTGATCGTGCCGATTTTTGCGTTTTCCAACGCAGGCGTCGTTCTAAGCGGTCTGGGTCTCGAAGATCTCGTCTCTGCGCTTCCGCTCGGGATCGCCCTTGGCCTCTACATCGGCAAGATGATCGGTGTCTTCGGGGTGACCTGGCTCTTGGTCAAGCTTGGCACTGCAACGCTTCCTAGCGGCGTCACCTGGCAGCATATCTTCGGTGTCGCCTGTCTTGCTGGTATCGGCTTTACCATGTCGCTCTTTATCGGTGGCCTAAGCTTCGGCGAAGGTGCACTAATGAACGAAGTGCGAGTTGGTGTGCTCGGCGGGTCGCTGCTCTCGGCGGTCACGGGGTATCTCGTGCTTTATACCGCAGGCTCCAAAGTCGCAAAACCGGTCGCAGCCGAATAACTCAAAACAAAAAGGCCGGCGAAACGCCGGCCTTTTCCATTTTAGGTAAACGGACCTTAACCGCGGGTCTCGGCCAGAATACGCAGAATATCCGAAGCCGCTTTGGGGATATTGGTCCCGGGACCAAAGATCGCTTTGACGCCGGCATCATAGAGATACTGATAGTCCTGCTGCGGGATCACCCCACCACAAATCACGATGATATCCTCGGCCCCTTGAGCGCGCAGCGCCTCAACCAGCTTGGGCGCGAGGGTCTTGTGACCGGCCGCTTGGGACGAGATGCCCACAATATGCACATCGTTGTCGATCGCATCCTGCGCCGCTTCTTCGGGGGTCTGGAACAGAGGGCCGACGTCCACGTCGAACCCGATATCGGCAAAAGCCGTCGCAATGACCTTGGCCCCGCGGTCGTGACCGTCCTGCCCCATTTTGACGACGAGCATCCGCGGGCGGCGGCCTTCGGCTTCGGCGAATTTCTCGACCTCTTTTTGAATGGCGGCAAACCCTTCGTCGCCCTCATAGGCAGAACCGTAAACACCGGCGAGTGTCTTGATCTCGGCGCGGTGGCGTCCAAAGATTTTCTCCATAGCCATGCTGATCTCTCCTACGGTGGCACGGGCACGCGCGGCATCGACAGCGGCCTCAAGGATATTGCCCCCCTCGCTCGCACGGCGGGTGATTTCGGCAAGCGCCGCTTGGCACTGGGCTTCGTCGCGCGTGGCGCGAATGCTCTCCAGACGAGCGATTTGGTTCTTGCGGACGGCGGCATTGTCGATGTCGAGAATGTCGAGCGGGTCTTCCTTTGCCAGACGATACTTGTTCACGCCGACGACAACTTCTTCGCCGCGGTCGATCATTGCCTGACGGCGCGCCGCACTCTCTTCGATGCGGAGTTTGGGCATCCCCGAGGCAACGGCCTTGGTCATACCGCCCATTTCTTCGACTTCTTCGATCAGCTTCCAGGCCTCTTCGGCAAGCTGATGCGTCAGGGTTTCGATATAGTAGGACCCCGCGAGAGGATCGACCACATTGGTAATCCCCGTCTCTTCCTGAAGGATAAGCTGGGTGTTGCGGGCAATTCGGGCAGAAAACTCGGTCGGAAGAGCAATCGCCTCGTCAAGGGCATTGGTGTGGAGCGACTGGGTGCCACCCAAAGCGGCGGCCATCGCCTCATAGGCCGTGCGGACCACGTTATTGTAGGGGTCCTGCTCCTGAAGCGACACGCCCGAAGTCTGGCAATGGGTGCGCAGCATCGACGAGCCCGGCTTCTTGGGATTGAACTCGGACATGATACGGTGCCAGAGAAGACGCGCCGCGCGCAGTTTGGCCACTTCCATGAAGAAGTTCATACCGATCGCAAAGAAGAACGATAGGCGCGGAGCAAACTTGTCGACATCCATGCCGGCCTTGATTGCGGTGCGGACGTATTCACGCCCATCGGCAAGCGTAAAGGCAAGCTCCTGCACAAGGTTCGCGCCAGCTTCCTGCATGTGATAGCCCGAGATCGAGATCGAGTTGAACTTGGGCATCTCGTTCGACGTGTATTCGATGATATCCGAGATGATCCGCATCGAGGGTTCGGGCGGATAGATATAGGTGTTTCGAACCATGAACTCTTTGAGAATGTCGTTCTGAATGGTCCCCGAGAGAGCGGCGCGATCGACGCCTTGCTCTTCTCCTGCAACGATGAAATTGGCGAGGATCGGGATCACTGCACCGTTCATGGTCATAGAGACCGATACTTTGTCGAGCGGAATGCCGTCAAAGAGGATCTTCATATCCTCGACGCTGTCGATCGCCACGCCTGCTTTGCCTACATCGCCCTCGACGCGCGGGTGATCCGAGTCGTAACCGCGGTGTGTTGCAAGATCGAAAGCAACCGACACGCCCTGAGCACCCGCAGCGAGCCCCTTGCGGTAAAAGGCGTTCGACTCTTCGGCGGTGGAGAAACCGGCATATTGGCGAATGGTCCAGGGACGCCCTGCATACATAGTTGCGCGCGGCCCGCGGGTATAGGGCGCGTCACCGGGGATAGAGCCGAGATGCGGAAGACCGTGGAGGTCCTCTTCGGTGTAAAGCGGCTTGACCTTGATCCCTTCGAGCGTGTTCCACGTCAGATCATCGAGCTCGCGCCCGCGCAGTTCCCCTTTGGCCAATTCGGCCCATTTTTCAGTGTTTGCCATAGAGACGTCCTCCTGTGACCGACGCGGCAAGCCCATTGGCCGCCAAAGCGCCGCAAACTTCTGTCTGTGTCTTGTTGATTGGATAGTTGCTCTGCGCCTCGGGCGCATGTTCGTAAAAGGTCGCAGCCCCGTCCGCTCCGGAACGAAGCCAGTCAAGATCGGTCTCATACTGCGTCCGGAAATGGTAACTCTGGGGATCGCTGAACGGTTTCCAACGACCATTTCCCCGCGGCAGTGGCCGCGCGTCCTGCCCCGCGTCGTCGAGGACGCGGCGAAGACGATCGAGCGTGGGGCTCTTGTTGCACCATATCTCGGCGCTCCTCGGAGCGGAACGCCCCGTCAGCGCCGAAAACGCGACATTCGGTCTTGCGGCAAAGCCGTCAAAGGACCAGACCACCACTTCGGCACGAGGGAAGGCCCGCGCCGCATCCATGATCACATGCCGCCAACGACGCGGTTGGTGCACAAGCTGCTCGAGATCATTCAAGCCTGGAAACCGATGCCCCCGCGCAATCGCAAAGGCAAGCGCCGAGGACCAATAGCTCTCATAGTCGCGCACGGCGATTCCAATCCGTGTGCAACGGTCCGAAAAAGAGGTCCTGAACCGATCGAGCCGCTCAAGAACGTTAGGATAAAGCGCCAAACTGCGAAGGTTGTCCCGCGCTGCACCGATCATGTTCTCTTCCGACACGACCAGAGCCTCGAACCCTTGGTTCTCAAGGCGTTGCGTCTCGATGCGGATGAGACCCGACGAGCGTGCTGCGCGCAAAACATGGGATGGGGAATTGTCCTCGGGGCGCCCGATCAGACCCGCAAACACCCCCGAACGGGTTCTCTCCGGCGTCCATACTGCCACGCGCTGTGCGGCGAGCGCGCCCCGCTCGCGTTCAAGATAGGTCTGGAACGACGTCGTCGCCGTCCGATGGGCACCCAAATGTAAAATCACGTCCACAACACGCCAAGCCTCGCGAAGATGGGCTCCGCAGCGCGAAACCTGTTTCTTGATGAGGCCGATCATGAGCGTTCGCTCCTGACCGAAGGCTTAATGTTAAAATTGTTCGTGTAGGTCCCCTCTTGGGCCTTAGACTTGTCCCAAAGAGGCCCTATATTGCTCTGTATGATCAGAGCAGTATTACGCACCATCCCGTTGATAGTCTTATGGTTTGCGCCGCTTATGGCGGTCGCGCAAGACACGTCGCCCGCGCGCTGGGAAGCAGACAAAACGACTATATTCGACGCATCCGAGATAAATTTGAATGATTTTATCTGGCTTGCCCGCCCTGTCGTTCTCTTTGCCGATACGCCCAATGACCCCAACTTCAAGCACCAGCTTGATCTCTTGGCCCAGCGCCCCGAGGATCTTGCCGAGCGAGATGTCGTTATCATCACGGATACCGACCCGAGTGCCGCATCGGATATCCGGCTCAAACTGCGCCCGCGCGGGTTCCAGTTGGTGCTGATCGACAAGGATGGTCGCGTTGCACTGCGCAAGCCCGCCCCATGGACGATCCGCGAAATCAGCCGTTCCATTGATAAATCGGCGCTGCGCCAACAGGAAATCGAGGATCGCAGGATCATCAACTGATCCTCAAAAGGCTATAGGCCGCCATGGCCGCCATCGGCGAGGCACAGGCGGCCAGCTCGGGCACGAACCAAAAGGTCGCGGCGCACCACGATAGGAAGGCAAGGCC
>JALRIK010000097.1 GCA_023255435.1 Marivivens sp. | reverse complement strand
TCGCTTCGATCGCACCTGCCGCACCCAAAAGGTGGCCCGTCATCGACTTGGTCGAGGACATCGTTACCTTGGACGCTGCATCCCCCATCATCCGCTCGACAGAGCCAAGCTCGATGGTGTCGGCCATGGTCGATGTGCCGTGGGCGTTGATATAGTCGATGTCCTTGGGCTCGAGACCCGCGTCCTTGAGAGCGGCGCGCATGCAGCGCTCTGCGCCTTCACCATCCTCGGAGGGCGCAGTAATGTGATAGGCGTCACCCGACATGCCATAACCGAGCACTTCGGCGTAAATCTTGGCGCCGCGCGCAACAGCGTGTTCGTATTCCTCGAGAACGACGATGCCCGAGCCCTCGCCCATCACGAAACCATCTCGGTCGCTGTCATAGGGACGGCTTGCCGCCTTGGGGTCGTCAGCACGTTTGGTCGAGAGCGCTTTACATGCGTTGAATCCCGCGATTCCGATTTCACAGATCGCAGCCTCTGCGCCGCCTGCAACCATCACATCGGCCGCGCCGTATTTTATAAGGCGAGCCGCGTCGCCAATCGCATGTGCACCGGTCGAACAGGCCGTCACGACCGAATGGTTCGGCCCCTTGAAGCCATACTTGATCGACACCTGTCCCGAGATGAGGTTGATCAGAGCACCCGGAATAAAGAAGGGCGAAACGCGGCGCGCACCCTTCTCCTTGATGAGAAGCGCGGTGTCCGCAATCGTGCCGAGACCGCCGATGCCCGATCCGATAAGAACGCCCGTGCGGTTTTTCTGATCGTCGGTTTCGGCAACCCAGCCCGAGTCCTCGACTGCCTGAATCGCGGCGGCAAGACCAAAGATGATGAACTGGTCGATCTTGCGCTGTTCTTTGGGAGCAAGGTATTTATCGGCATTGAAGGTGCCGTTCGTGCCATCGCCGCGCTTGACTTCGCAGGCATAGGTGGTTGCCAGATCGCTGGCATCGAACTGCGTGATCGGACCTGCGCCCGACTGACCATCGAGAAGACGGCTCCAGGTCTCTTCGACGCCATCAGCCAACGGCGTTACAAGACCCAATCCGGTTACAACGACACGGCGCATATTCTGCCCTCACCTTATAGAATATTGTCGGATACTGATAGCGCAGCCCCTATCCAAGGAGCAAGGGCGCAAGCGCTGTTCTAGTGGCAAAAGACCGCTTTACCCCTATGTGTAGCGAAGGTTACGCGCATATTTTCGCGCACCAAAAGAAAAACGGCCCCCCGAAGGAGGCCGTTTGAAAACCGGTTCACCGGAAAAGGGCTTACTGAGCGCCTTCGATGAACTTAACAGCGTCGCCGAACGACTGGATGGTTTCGGCTGCGTCATCGGGGATCTCGATGCCGAATTCTTCTTCGAAAGCCATCACGAGCTCAACGGTGTCAAGGCTGTCAGCGCCAAGATCGTCGATGAACGAAGCGTTCTCGGTGACTTTGTCTTCTTCCACACCAAGGTGCTCTACTACGATCTTACGAACGCGGTCTGCGACGTCGCTCATGTCAATTCCTCACAGTGTCTTGGGCCTTTGCCCGTTCTTTGCTTGCCCCGAAGGGCGGCTCCTAGGCCCTTGATAGGGCGATAACCGACCTGCGCTTGCGCGCCCTCCGGCAAATCTAATGGGCCTATAGCAGAGAATTTACCTGACGCAAACGCTTTCGAAGCGGTTCAGACGGGCAAATCTAGTCTTCGTGTTCGTTCGCAACAGCCCCAAGCAGCGCAACAGCGCATTCACGGACCAGAGGACCCGTTTCTTCGGGAATCGCCTCGTGCGGGAAATGACGGCACACCATGGCCTGCGGCACGTCCCGCACCGCAAGACGGAGCCGATCCTTCTGGAACCCTGAACGTTCTGCAAACTCCGCGACTGCGGTTTCCCATTCTGTTTCAAGCGTTTCGATCTGCCCGAGCAGCGCATCAGAGACCCCCGCCCGAACCATGACCCGCTTTGGAATACAGAATAGAATCATAGCCTTATCCGGCTCATCCGTGGCCATTCCGACCACTTGCAAAGCCGCGCGCACCGCCGGCCTTTGGCCTGAGCGTTTGAAAATCCAGAGACTTCTTTCGTGATAGGCTTTGACCGCCCAAAGCCATGCCTCGGCCAGAAGGTTATCCATCGACCCGTAACGGTGGTAGATCGAGCCCACAGAAACGCCCGTGCCTTGGCTCACCTGTTGGACCGTTGCCGACGGCTCTTTGGTCAGATGATGCGCGAGCCAGCCAAAGACCTGCTCGTCCGTAAATTCGGGCTTTCGACCCATCTTTGTCCCTCGCCTTGAAATAAAAAGCGCGAATCTGAATGAAAACGGACCAAAGAACTCTTGAAAATTGGCCCTGCCCCGATGGAGCAGAGCCGGAACGCTTAGAACATTGCCATGCCGCCGTTGACGTGAATCGTGGCGCCCGTGGTGTAACCTGCTTCGTTGGATGCCAGATAGAGCACCGCTGCGGCGATCTCCTCGGGCGTGCCCATGCGCGCCGCGGGGATCTGCACGTTGATCTTTTCTTTCTGATCGTCCGTCAGCTTGTCCGTCATCGCGGTTGCAATAAAGCCGGGAGCCACACAGTTCACCGTGATCCCGCGGCTTGCCACTTCATAGGCGATGGATTTGGACATGCCGATCATGCCCGCTTTGGACGCGGCATAGTTCGCCTGACCGGGGTTGCCCGTCGCACCGACGATAGATGAGATATTAACGATGCGCCCCCAACGGGCCTTCATCATGCCGCGGATCACGCCTTTGCAAAGACGCATGGTCGAGGTGAGGTTGACGTTCAGCACGCTTTCCCACTCATCGTCCGACATCCGCATAAAGAGGTTATCGCGGGTGATCCCTGCGTTGTTAACGAGGATATCGACCGAGCCCATCGCCTCTACCGCCTGTTTGGGCAGCGCATCGACCGCAGCCGCATCGCTGAGGTTACAGGGCAGAACGTGCACACGCTCGCCAAGCTCCTTCGCGAGTGCCTCAAGAGGCTCAACCCGCGTTCCCGAAAGCCCGACCGTCGCACCTGCTGCATGGAGTGCCTTGGCGATCTCGCTGCCGATACCACCCGATGCGCCCGTTACGAGTGCATTCTTACCTGTTAGATCAAACATCTAATTCTTCCTTTTAAAGTCAAACCAATGCGGCTTTTGCCGCAGCGACATCCTCGGGGGTGCCCACTGCGTTGGTTTCGATTTCTTTGTTGATCCGCTTGATCATACCGGAAAGCGCTTTGCCCGCACCGATCTCCCAAGCGCTGGTCACGCCCTGTTCGCCCATCCAAAGGACGCTTTCGCGCCAGCGGACCGAGCCCGTCACCTGTTCCACTAGAAGCGAACGGATCACTTCGGGATCGCTCACCGCAGAGGCGCGCACGTTGGCGACCACAGGCACACGCGGCGCATTGATCGTCACATCGTCGAGGGCCTCGGCCATACGGGCCGCAGCGGGCGCCATCAGCTCGCAATGGAACGGAGCAGACACGGGAAGCAAAAGAGCGCGCTTGGCTCCCTTTTCCTTGGCAATCACCAAGGCCCGTTCAACAGCCTCTTTGTGGCCCGAAACGACGACCTGAGACGGGTCGTTGTCGTTTGCCGCCTGACAGACCTGACCTTGGGCGGCTTCTTCGGCAACAGCACGTGCACCTTCGAAATCAAGCCCGAGGAGTGCCGCCATCGCGCCGACACCGACGGGCACGGCTTCTTGCATGGCAAGGCCACGAATGCGAAGCAAACGCGCGGTGTCCGAAACGCTGATCGCGCCGGCAGCAGCCAGAGCGGAATACTCCCCAAGCGAGTGACCGGCGACAAAATCGGCGGATGTGATCTCGATCCCTTCGGCCTCAAGCGCGCGCATTGCGGCAAGCGAAGTGGCCATCAGCGCCGGCTGTGCGTTTTGCGTAAGGGTCAGCGTCTCGATCTCGCCCTCCCAGATCAGCGTGGAAAGCTTTTCCCCCAGCGCCTCATCTACTTCGTCGAAAATCGCCTTGGCGCTCGGATAGGCGTCGGCCAATGCCTTACCCATTCCAATGGTCTGAGCGCCCTGCCCCGGAAATACGAATGCCCGCATGTGTCCCTTCCTTGGTATCGGTTTTTCTGTCCTCTACCGTGTGGAGAGCATCTTCACAAGAAAAGCGAGCATCACGCAACAAAAAGGGCGGCACTTGGGCCACCCTTCTTACCAAACAATCTGTATCTCAGGATCAGAACGCGAATTTCGGCTCCGGCAGAGGCTCGCGCTTGCGGGCATTCATTGGGTCGGCCAAGAGATCACGGCCCAAACGATCACGCAGCGCTTCGATCCGCGCCAGAGGACCGCGAGCGACCTCGATGGTCTGGGTCGTGTTGCGGTAGCGGATTTTCAAAGTCGCCGTGCCTTTGGCCGATTTTGCGTTGTCGAGAAAAGCCCCGCCGATCGAGTCAAAACCATAGCGGCCGATCAGAGTGGCGCGGCCCGCACGGTTGCGCACCACTTCGCGCACTTCGCCAAGACGAAGGTCGACCTGCAATTCCGAGCGGGAGCCGCGTGTCGCATACCATGCCAGAACGCCAGCCATACCAAGGAAGAACGCCGAGAGGATCGCCTTGGACATGATCGCAGCACCGGTAAAGGCCATCGAAGGCATCGCCCAAAGACCCATCGTGGCAACTGCAAAAGCTGCGGCCATCGCCCCTGCAGCCAGTTGCATCGCAATCAGCATGCTGTCGCTGCGGCGCATATCGCGGATGATATAGCCCCAATAGGTTTCATCGAGTGCCATGCTGGCATGGGACATGTCGATGGCGGGTGTGTCGAAACCGGTGCGGAATTCGTCTGTTGCAGGCATAAGGCTCATTGGATCGCTCCTTGTTTGGTTGATCCCAAGAGACCTTTCAATTGGGGCGGAAAAGCGGCACAGCTCGGTCAGAGCCAAGGCATTCCAAAGGTATTGTTCTGACCCTCAAAAACTCGCGGGACCATGCCTGAAAGCCCTTGTGTTCAGGGGAGCCGCATGTATAAGGCCCCATCCTTCCGCGGTTATATATGAACTGCGCAGTCTCTCGTGGGTGGGGTGCGGAAGGTTTCATTCCCCCTCCCTTTGAAATGCGCCGCAATGACAGGAGCGAACATGCCGCTTTACGAGCATGTCTTTATCTCGCGTCAGGACTTGTCCAACACGCAGGCTGAAGGTCTTATCGAACACTTCTCGACCGTTATCTCCGACAACGGCGGCAAGGTAGTTGGCACCGAATACTGGGGTGTCAAAACGATGGCCTACAAGATCAACAAGAACCGCAAGGGCCACTACGCCTTCCTGCGCACCGACGCACCGTCGGCTGCCGTTCAGGAAATGGAGCGTCTGATGGGTCTGCATGACGATGTCATGCGCGTTCTGACCATCAAGGTCGAGAGCCACGAAGATGGCCCCTCGGTCCAGATGCAGAAGCGTGACGAGCGCGAACCGCGCCGCGAACGCCGCTAAGTTGATCACGAAAGGACAATAAGTCATGGCAGCTAAACCGTTTTTCCGCCGTCGCAAGTCGGACCCCTTCGAGGGCGAAGGCGCACCGGTGATCGATTACAAAGACACCCGTCTTCTCCAGCGCTACATCTCCGAGCGCGGTAAAATCGTTCCCGCCCGTATCACCGCCGTAGGCGCCAAGAACCAGCGTAAACTTGCTCAGGCAATCAAGCGCGCACGTTTCTTGGCCCTGCTGCCCTACGCCGTTAAGTAAGAGGAGCTACTCCAATGGACGTTATCCTTCTTGAACGCGTGGCCAAGCTTGGCCAGATGGGCGATGTCGTTTCCGTAAAGGACGGCTACGCACGCAACTTCCTCCTGCCGCAGGGCAAAGCCCTTCGCGCAAACGAGGCCAACAAAGCCCGCTTCGAAGCCGACAAAGCTCAGCTCGAAGCCCGCAACCTCGAAACCAAAAAAGAAGCAGAAGCACTTTCTGAGCGCCTGAACGGCCAGCAGTTCATCGTGATTCGTTCGGCTTCTGACGGTGGTTCGCTCTACGGTTCGGTCACTCCGCGTGACATCGCCGAAGTTGCGACCGCTGGTGGTTTCTCGGTAGACCGCAAGCAGGTTGTTCTGCTCGCTGGCATCAAGGACCTCGGCCTGCACACCGTTAACGTTGTGCTTCACCCCGAAGTCACCGCCCAGATCACGATCAACGTTGCTCGTTCGACCGAAGAAGCCGAAATTCAGGCTTCGGGTAAGTCGATCCAGGAACTCGCAGCTGAAGAAGAAGCTGCTGCCGATTTCGAAATGTCGAACCTGTTCGACGATATCGGTGGTGCTGCTTCGGACGAAGACGGCGCAGACGAGTAATCGTCCCGCAGTTTTGCGACACATCAAAGGCCGTGCCTCGTGCACGGCCTTTTCTTTTGCGCCACCCACTGGCCCCTCGCCCGTTTTGCCCCTAGCGTCGGTCTGGCAAGGAGGCACCATGCTCGATTTTCTCTCTCAGGTCAGTTGGACGTCTTTCATGATCGCAATGATCATGATCGAACTTACACCCGGTCCGAATATGGGCTGGCTCGCCGCGCTCTCGGCGCAGCAAGGTCGCAAGACGGGGCTCATCGCTGTTCTCGGAATTACGCTCGGTCTTGCCGTTCAAGTGGTCGCCGCCGCAACAGGGCTCGCCGCCATCGCGGGGCAATCGGAGATCGTGTTTCAGGCGCTGCGTTGGTCGGGCGTCGGCTTCATGCTCTATCTTGCTTGGCGAGCGTGGGTCGAAACCGCCGAGAATGCCCCTGCTTCGAGCGATTTGAACGCCTCGTTCCGACGCGGGCTAGTGTCGAACCTTCTCAACCCCAAGGCTCTCGTCTTCTATATGGTTGTGGTCGGCCAATTCACCGCCCCCGAGCAAGGTGCAATCTGGCTCCAGATCCTTGCACTCGGCGGGATCCACCTTTTGATTGCCGCACTCGTCCATACCCTGATCGTCGTATTAGGAAGCACGGTCGGCAATCTCTTCGATGAATGGCGCAGCAAAACGGGCGTGCGGCTTGGTTTTTCCATTGCCCTTGCAGCGATTGCCGTCTGGATCGCCTTCTCAACTCGCTGAGGGGCTCAACCATTCAAAGGCTTTGACCAGAACGGCTTTGCCCTGCCCAAAGACGCAAGACCCGTGGGCAATCACAATATTCTCGGTCGGAAGCGCGAGCATGGCTTTGACGGCCTTCCGCGCTTTTTTACGCTCGGTGAAAAACCGCGTTTTTCGCGGCACAGCGGGCAATTCGCCCGTGATCAAATTCAATATGGCAACCCACTTACGCCAACCATCGAAATTCGACCGCGGAAGACATTGGAGAACATCCGCAAAAATCATTGTTCGGCTTTTGACGTGATAGATGACGGCCTCATCCCAATGCTTTGTGGGATAACAGAACATCAGAATTTCGCCATGGAAGTCAAAGTTTTCAAGCACCTCGTCCACGTAGACGTTGTGGTGCCGTTTCGAGAACGAAGCCGGCGCATAAAGCTTGGCTGCAGGAAACGCCCGGATCCATTCGCGCAGAAACAGGTGATGATAGGCATTGGGGGCGATGAAATGCGCCACTTTACCCAACGAGCCCACAGCTTCCAAAAGCGCGTCTGATGCTTCGATCGGCGACCAAACAACCAGTTCACCATTTTCGAGACGGATAACAGCCATTCTGGTCGGATACTTGAATCCCGCCAGATCGAGCGTCGTGCCGTCAAAGAGCCAAATGTCCTGCCCTAACTCCAACGATAAGAGCCTCCAGTCTTAATCAACCAGAAGATATCGAACCACATGAATTAAACAATCTTAAAAACGAAAAAGCGCCCGATTGGGCGCTTTTCCTTGGAACGGCATTTGAGACGTTCTTATTCTTCGTCGAGAGCCTCGATGGCCTTCTGAAGATCGTCCTTCGACACTTCTTTCTCGGTCACAGTGGCGTTCGCGAGAATGTGGTCAACGACCTTGTCTTCGAAGATCGGGGCCTGAAGCTGCTGGCGGAACTGGGCGTTCTGCTGAACGAACTCGAAGAACTGACGCTCTTGGCCCGGATACTGACGCGCCTGGTTCATAACGGCTTGGGTCAGCTCGGCGTCCGAAACCTTGACGTCTGCCTTCTGGCCTACGTCGGCAAGGAGAAGACCAAGCTTGACGCGACGCTCGGCCAGAGCCTTGTGCTCGTCGGTCGGGTCGATCGCGGCGTGGTTGTGATCGTGAACTTCGGGGTTCTCTTCGTGCCAGAGCTGGTGAGCGATCTGGTTGGCTTCTGCTTCGACAAGGCTCGGCGGAAGATCGAAGGAAACGGCTTTGTCGAGCGCATCGAGAAGCGCACGCTTTGCAACAGCGCGCGAAGCACCGGTGTATTCTGCTTCAAGACGCTCGGCGATCTGGCCCTTAAGAGCTTCGAGGCTCTCTGCGCCAAAGTTTTTGGCAAGCTCGTCATCGATCTCGGCGTCCTTCGGACCTTTGACTTCCTTGACAGTGACGGTGAAGACTGCGTCCTTACCGGCTAGGTTCTCGGCGCCATAGTTCTCGGGGAACTTGACTTCCACGTCCTTAGTCTCTTCGGCTTTCATGCCCTCTACGCCGGCTTCGAAGCCGGGGATGAAGGAGTTGGAGCCCAGAACGAGCGGATAGTCCTCGGCTTTGCCGCCGTCGAACTCTACGCCGTCAACTTTACCAACGAAGTCAATGATGACCTGATCACCGTCCTTGGCCTTCGAACCCTTGCGGCGGGCTTCGAACTGCTTGGCGGTCTTGGCAAGGTTCTCGAGAGCTTCGGTCACCGAAGCGTCATCGGCTTTGACGACCATACGCTCGAGCTTGATGGCCGAGAAGTCGACAGCGGGAACATCGGGAAGACGCTCGTAGGAAACTTCGACAACAACGTCGTCGCCTTCTTTCCAGTCTTCGTTGGCCATTTTCATCGAGGGCTGAGCCGCGGGACGGTCGCCCGAGGTTTCGAGGTGCTCGTTCATCGCACCGTCGATGGCTTCCTGCATGGCTTCGCCCATGACGCGCTGACCGAACTGCTTCTTGAGCATGGCCATCGGCACCTTGCCCTTACGGAAGCCTTTCATCTCGATTTCGGGCTGAGCTTCAATCAGCTTCTCGTTTACTTTGGCTTCGAGTTCAGCAGCGGTTACGGTGATGGTGTAGCCGCGCTTGAGGCCTTCGTTGAGGGTCTCGGTGACCTGCATGGTTTGCGTCCTTCTACGTCTCTGTAAGGCCGCCCTTGCGGCCAAGCCTTTAAATCAGACGCCCTTCTATTGGCGGTCTTGCCCCAAAGCAAGGCGAAAAGGGCGAAACCCGCTATTTCAACCGTCCCGCAAAGCCATTTCTTTTGCTGGGACAAGAGAGGCAGCGGAATTGACCCCGGATCGGGCCGAAAAACGGCGTCGCGAATCTATCCTTTCGAGAATTTCACCACTCTTTGCGCCTTATTCGTGCGCGAAATATCGTTAAAATCCGAGTCACCCGCCCCACCGCATTCACGCGCGGCAACATGACGAACAGCCATTCCACTTTGAATACGGCAAAGGGCACTCTCGCCAAAGGTGAGCGTCGCGCCGAAATCGCAAAGCGTAATACTTCTGGAAAATCAAGGATTTGGTGCGGGTGGAGGGACTTGAACCCCCACGCCTTGCGGCGCCAGAACCTAAATCTGGTGCGTCTACCAATTTCGCCATATCCGCATTATGGTGCCGCTCGAGGGACTCGAACCCCCGACCCACTGATTACAAATCAGTTGCTCTACCAGCTGAGCTAGAGCGGCGTTATTCTATTTAATCTCTTGGAGCGGACGACCAGATTCGAACTGGCGACATTCTGCTTGGAAGGCAGACGCTCTACCAACTGAGCTACATCCGCATTTGGAGTTAGCGACTGGACTCGAACCAGCATAGTCCGAAGACACGGATTTGCAATCCGTTGCATAACCAATTCTGCCACGCTAACATAATTTGGTCTCGGTGGCAGGATTCGAACCTACGACCTCTTGTACCCAAAACAAG
>JALRIK010000096.1 GCA_023255435.1 Marivivens sp. | reverse complement strand
GGCGCACCTTATAACATCTATAACTCGCCCGTGGATCGGAATGCTGCGGCCTTCTTTAGTGATATCAATGTGATATCGGGCAAAGTTCGCGGCGCTTTGACCGATACGCCTTTTGGGCAATTCCTGACGCCTGGCATCGCCGACGGCACCGAGGTGGATATCGTCATCCGCCCGCAGCATATCCGGATCGATTTTGACCGTGCGGGGCGTGGGCCTAACCCGACCGCCCAAGACGGAACGCCCGCGCGAGGTATTGTGGAGCGGGCGCGCTTCATGGGCGCGGAGAGCCTTGTCGAGTTTCGGATGGATTATGACGGCTCAATCCTCCGAGCGGCTGTGCCTTCGGTCTTTTTGCCCAAGGCCGGAACACCGCTCTGGCTGATGATCCGCCGCGACCGCTGTTTCGTCTTTCCACGCCGCTAGAGTGCGCGCCGCAAATCGCCGAGCGTTTTGCCCGCTTCTTCGACAAAGAGACCGGGGAGCACGCGCAGGGCGCTGATCTCGCTAATCGGGTGTTCGGCAAACCCGCGCGTCGTTTCGCACCATCCCTGAACCAGCCAAATCCGCCCCCAGTATTCGAGCGCGAGTGGTCGCAGCGTGCGCGGGGCGCCGTCGAGCGTGAGCAAAAGCTTTTGCCGAGCACGGATCGCGTGGCGGATCGTCGTCAGATGCGCAAACCCTTGGGGAAGTTCGGTCAGGCGCGGCGCATTCTCGACCTCTGAGAGATGCGCGTCGAGTTTGCGACCCAAAGCGCGCGCGGCCTCAGCCAGATCGCGATCGTTGGACTGGGATACCGCCGCAAGGCCGAGCTGGAGCGCCTCCATTTCCACCTCGCTAAGCTGCAAAGGCGGAAGGTCGATCGCGCGGCTTACACGATAGCCTTTGCCCCGCTCGCCCTGCACCGAAACGCCCGAGGCGACCAGAGTGTCCATATCGCGGTAAAGTGTGCGCAGCGACACCCCAAGCTGCGCGGCGAGTGCCTCTCCTTGGTGGTGATCACCGCTGCGCAAGAGAGCGGTAAGCTTGGCGAGCCTGTCTTTGCGTTTCATCAGTGTCTTTCGAGGGTTGCGCTTTCCAACTGACAGTTTTTTGTCACCAAGTGAAGCCTTTTCTGTGTGAAAGTCGGGCTGAAAAGGCGTATCGCGCTTTTCCCTGCCCAAAAGCGCAACTAGGCTCGAGACAAGCAAAGGTTCGGCCCGCGTGCCGCATTAAGGAGATTTCACATGCTTAACAACATCGGCCTTCCTGGTCTTCTTCTCATCGCTGTTGTCGTTCTCGTCCTCTTTGGTCGCGGCAAGATCTCGTCGCTGATGGGCGAAGTGGGCAAGGGCATCACCTCGTTCAAAAAGGGTCTGGACGAAGGCAAATCCGAGATCGAGAACAACGCAGCCGATGCGGCCCGCGATGTGACCCCCGCCGACGAAAAAGACAAAGCCTGATCCTCGCGCCCCATTTTTGGGGCCGACTTAATAGGAGCCGCACATGTTTGGCATGGGCTGGAGCGAAATGGTGCTGATCGGCATCGTTGCCTTGATCGTTGTCGGGCCAAAGGATCTTCCGAATTTGTTTCGGACCCTTGGTCAGTTCACGGGCAAAGCGCGAATGATGGCACGAGAATTTAGTCGCGCGATGGAATCGGCGGCGGATGAAGCGGGCGTCAAAGATATCTCCAAGACGCTCAAGGCCGCCGCGAACCCGCAAAAATTCGGTATGGACAAAGTGAAAGAGGCCGCGACCTCGGCGCTTTCGCCCGATCGTCAGGAAGCCAAGGACAAGATCGCTGCGGCGACGGCCAAGGCTGCAACCGAGCGCAAGGAACGCGAGGCAGCCGAGGCTGCTGCGGCGGCGGCAAAGGTAGAGGAAGCCCCTGCGGCCCCCGCCGAAGCCCCCGTCAAAGCCAAAACTGCGGCAAAGCCGAAGGCGCCTACTAAACCCAAGGCAGAGGCCAAACCCAAAGCCGCGCCGCGTAAAAAAGCCGCACCCAAGACATCCGAGGCAAGCGAATGAGCAAGAGCGACGACATCGAAGACAGCTCCGCCCCCCTGATCGAGCATCTGGCCGAGCTGCGCAATCGCCTGATCAAATCGCTGGTGGCCTTTATCATCGGCATGGTGATCTGCTTTGCCTTCTGGAATCCGCTGTTCAATTTCCTGACCGAACCCTTGTGTTCGGCGCTTGCCGCGCGTGGTCAGGAAGACTGCGGTCTCGTGCTGATCGCGCTGCAAGAAGGGTTCTTTGTTGCGGTTTCCATCTCGCTCCTTGGGGGATTGGTGCTGTCCTTCCCCTTCATCAGCTATCAGATGTGGCGGTTCGTGGCGCCCGGACTTTACAAGAGCGAGAAGAACGCATTCCTGCCGTTCCTTGTGGCTTCGCCCTTCATGTTCTTTCTTGGCGCAGCCTTTGCCTATTATGCGATCACGCCGCTGGCCTTCGACTTCTTCCTCGGCTTCCAGCAGCCCGGTGCGCTTCTCTCTGAAGAGGGCAGCGGTGCCATTGCGGGGATCGCTTTTCAGGGCTCTGCCCAGGCCTATCTTTCGCTCACGATCAAATTCATCGTGGCTTTTGGCCTTTGCTTCCAGCTTCCGGTTCTGCTTACGCTGATGGGCAAGGCGGGGTTGGTCAGCGCGCGCGGTTTGCGTAACATGCGCAAATACGCGGTGGTTGGCATCCTTGTGCTTGCCGCGCTTGCTACACCCCCTGACGTTGTTTCGCAGGTGATCCTCTTTGTTGTGGTCTTCGGGCTCTATGAGATTTCGATCCACCTTGTTGCGCGCGTGGAACGCCAGCGTGAAGCCAAACTTCGCGAAGAGGGCGTTTTGGGCGAGGACGAAAGCCTCTTTGACGAATTCGACGAAGACGAAGACGACGAGAAAGAAGTCAAAAAGACATGACCAAGAAAGTTCTCAAACGCATTGCCGAAGCTCTCGAGCGTCTGGCACCTGCGCCGCTTGAGGCCCCGGATTTCGGGGCCTCGGCTTTTGTCTGGCACACCGAACCCGATCGGCTCGTTCCTGTGCAGAAGGTCAGCCGCGTGGATGTCTCGCTCCTTGTGGGGGTGGACCGTTCACGCGATACGCTTCTTGCCAACACCCAGCAGTTCGCACGCGGGATGCCTGCCAACAACGCGCTCCTTTGGGGCGCGCGCGGCATGGGCAAGTCGAGCCTCGTAAAGGCGATCCACGGCAAGGTTTCGGCGGATTATCCGCTGCTCAAGATCGTCGAGATCCAGCGCGAGGATCTTGAGAGCATCGGCCGCTGTCTGAACCTCTTGCGGGGTCGTCCCGAGCGCTTTGTGCTCTTTTGCGATGATCTTTCGTTCAGCCACGATGACGCGCATTACAAATCACTCAAGGCGGTTCTGGATGGCGGGATCGAAGGGCGGCCCGATAACGTCGTGCTCTATGCCACGTCGAACCGCCGCCACCTCATGCCGCGCGATATGATCGAGAATGAACGCTCCAGCGCGATCAATCCCGCCGAAGCGGTCGAGGAAAAGGTCTCGCTCTCAGATCGTTTCGGTCTGTGGCTGGGCTTCCATCCTTGTGATCAGGATCAGTATCTAGAGATGATCCGCGGGTATTGCAGGGAATACGGTATCGAGATCGACGAGCAAACCCTTTGGGCCGAAGCCATCGAATGGCAGGCAACACGAGGGAGCAGGTCGGGGCGTGTCGCATGGCAATACTTTACCGACCTTGCGGGGCGACGGGGCGTATCGCTGGGCTAGGATCGAAAAGGGGAGGCGCGAGCCTCCCCTTTGTCGTTAGGGCAGGTAGCCCATGGGATCGACGGAATTGAGGCCCTGTCGGACTTCAAAGTGGAGGAAGGATGGGCTTCCGTCACGGACGCGGCCGATGGTTTGGCCTTTGGTGACGGCCGAGTCCTTGGCCACGGTCAACCCGTCAAGGTTCGTATAGACCGTAAGCAGGTTGTTGGCGTGGCGGATGACCATAATCGGAACGCCGTTCGTGTCTTTGGTGATGGCCGCGACCGTGCCGTCGGCTGCCGCCTTGACCGCAGTTCCCGCCGCAGCGCCGATGTCGATGCCTTCGTTCTTACCAGCGGCATAGGCGCGGATGATCGACCCCTGAACCGGATAGGCGAGGGGCGCATTGGGGTTGCCCGAAGGCTTGGATGCGCTCAGATCGGGCGTCGCGGGGGCGGTCGCCGAGGGTGTCACCGCAGCGGCGGCAGCGGTCGAAGCCGAAGCCACCTTTTCGGCGGGCAGAGGTTCGGCCGCACTGGGCGGTGTCGGCGTGCTGCTGCCTGTTCCCGGTGTTTCGACCGTCGCGGCGGCAACGGACGAAGGCGGACGAGCGTCGCCGCGCGGAATAAGAAGGAATTGGCCTTCACGCACAGTCAGATCCGCACCAAGGCCGTTCCATTCGGCGATATTTTTGACCGGCACACCGTAGAGACGCGCGATGGAATAAACGGTTTCGCCGCGTTGGACGCGATGGCGCAGCGGCTCGCTGCCCTGCTGGATCACGGGCGTGGTTGCGGTGGTCGTCGCGGGTTTGGCCGCGGTGGTCGTCGTGGTCGGCGTGCTTGACGGTGCGCTGGTCTGGGCGCGGTCGATGGCCGAGCTGGCAAGTGTCGTCACGTCGACCTGCGGCGTTCCGAGAGGCGCAGAGGCGACCTGTGCGCCGCTGGCGGCGGTCGGCTCGGCCACGCGGTTCGGGAGTGCCAAAATCTCGTCACGGCGCAGTTTGGTATCGGGGTCGATCCCGTTATAGGTCGCAAGCTGGTTGGCATCGACACCAAGGCGCGAGGCCACGCTTCTGACGGTGTCGTTGCTCTGGGCGACGACGACCTGATAGGTCGGATAGGAAATCACTCCGCGTGCATCGGGCCTTGGACGCGCAGGAAGATTTTGCGCCGCCTGCGTCGTGTCGACCTTGCTGCCTGCAAGATCGCGGAAATCCATGTCGAAATTCTGGCTACAGGCGGTCAGTGCCGTCAGGGCTGCCCCTGCCACCAAGATACGCTTGAGAGTGCTTGCCTTGTGCATCGCTCGTTCCTCGTTCTTGCGGCCATTGGTTGGCCGTCGCAATTTCTAGTCGCCCATGCCCTCGATCAGCGGGACAAACCGCACGGGCCGCAGCTCTTCATAGTCAAACCCCTCTTCGGTGCGCGTGACGCGGATGAGGCTTTGAACCGTGTCGGACTGGCCCACGGGTAATACCATGATACCCCCGATCCGCAGCTGGGCCAAGAGCGGGCCGGGCGGGTCTTCGGCTGCTGCGGTCACGAGAATGCGATCAAAGGGGGCTTGTTCGGGTAAACCAAAGCTTCCATCGCCCGAAATCGCAGTGATATTGACCAGATTGAGCTGTTCGAAGAGCACCCGCGCATCGGCGACAAGACGCTTGTAGCGGTCGACTGTATAGACGCGGCGGGCCAGATGGCTCAGAATTGCGGCCTGATAGCCCGAGCCAGTGCCGACTTCGAGCACCTTGTCGCGCGGCTGGACGTTGAGCGCTTGGGTCATGAGGCCGACGACCGAGGGTTGGCTGATGGTCTGACCTGCCGCGATGGGAAGCGGCATATCCTCGTAGGCGCGCTCGGCAAAAAGTCCACGCACGAAAAGCGCGCGATCGGTCTTTTCCATCGCCGTCAGGACACGTGCATCCGTCACCCCCTTGGAGCGGAGGGCAAAGAGAAACTGCATCTTGAGTTCGGCGCTGTTCACTCGAAAGTTGCTTTCAGTTCGCTCAGCACGTCATGAGCCGTGAGGTCAGCACGCATTGGCGTGACCGAGATATAACCGTCGAGGTTGGCTTTGGCGTCGCTGCCTTCGAGCGTGGCGATGCGCTGATCTCCCCCGCGCACCCAAAGAAAGCGGCGACCCGAGGGCGAAAGATGCGGCTCGACCGAAAACGAGGTGCCACGGCGGAACCCTTGGGTCGTGACCTTGGTCCCGAGAACACCCTTGGCCGAGGTCGGCGGGAAGTTCACGTTGTAGAAGACGCGGTAATCCTCGTCCTGCCATTTGCCGACCGAAAGGATCTTGCGCACGATTCCGGCACCATGGGCGCCCGCAGCTTCGAAGCTGTCGTCGAGATTTGCGTTGTCGGGACCGAAGTATTGCGACATGGCGATGGCGGGCACGCCTTGGAGCGCGGCTTCGATCACCGCGCCGATGGTCCCCGAATAGAGAACGTTTTCGGCAGAGTTGTTGCCACGGTTCACCCCCGAGAGCACCAGATCGGGCGGGCAATCCTTCATCACGTCATGAATGGCGGCAAGAACGCAGTCCGCGGGCGAGCCTTCGGCCGCAAAGCGGCGCGGGCCAAGCTCGGCAATCATCGTGGGGTGGGTATAGCTGATCGTGTGCGCAACGCCCGATTGTTCAAAGGCGGGGGCAACGGTCCAAACCTCACCTTTCGGGCCTGCGATCTCCTGCGCAATCCGCTCGATGACCTTGAGTCCGGGTGCGTTGATACCGTCGTCGTTGGTGATGAGAATGCGCATAATGCCCCCTTTTTGTCTTTCCTACGCAACCGAAGTCGGCGCGGCAAGCACGACCCGCCCTTGGAGAGGCATTTTGGTTAAAGCGTGACGGTGGGGACTCGGTTTATGCCGATCAGCCGAGGATTTGAGGCAGAAGTCGTGCCGCCTCATCATGGGTCGAGGCAAGTTTGCTGCGATCTTCGCCGGGAAAAAACCGTCCACGGGTCGCGGTCGGCATAGCGGCAGGGGTCAGAATGCGCACCGAAGGGCCTGTCTTTTCCGTCTCGGCTTGCCAGCTTTTGGCCATTGCGATCTGTGCGCCCTTGGTCGAGCCATAGGCGCCAAAGAACTTCTCGCCCGCGCGGGGGTCGTCAAAGAACACGGCTTTACCGGTCGCCCCCAAGAGCGGCTCGATATAAGAAATCAGGCGCGCGGTTGCGCCGATGTTGGTGTCGATGGATTTTGTGAGATCCTTGGGTGGCATATGCCCTGCAGGCGAAAGCGGTGCTGCGAAAATCGCCGTATGCAGCCAGAGGTCGATCTTGCCCCAGCGGTCAAAGATCGAGCGGCACAGTTGCTGCATCGCAGGTTCAACCGTGATGTCCATAGGGGCCAAAGTCGCTTCGCCGCCCTTGGCCTTGATCCGATCGTCCAGCTCTTCCAATGCGCCCGTTGTCTTGCCCACGGCAACGATGTGATGCGTGGAGGCGAGCGCCTCGGCCAAAGCAGCACCAAGACCGCGGGATGCACCGGTGATAAGAGCGACGGGTTTTTGATCTTTGTTCGACATGGGCTTCATTTGTCACTAGCGCTGAATTTGCGCAAGATGGATCGAGCATCTGCGACGAGATTACACCATCTTAAGCCGCGCGGCGACAAGGCGGGCCAAGAGATCGTCCGAAATCGGAGTGTGCTCGGTGAACTGGAGCGTGCCTTTGTTAAATTTATATCCCTTGGCGGTCAGTTCCTGTTCGAATTTTGGAAAGAGCGAGCCGCTGTGCGGGAAGAGCGAGCAATGCGCCTTGAAGCTCGCATAGCCCATGACGACCTTGCCGTGCACGCGAAAGCCTGGGATGGCATAGGAAATGACCTCTTCGGCCATGGGCAAGAGCGCTGTAAGCCTTGCCCGAAGATCGTCCAGAGCAGGACGCTGCCATCCTGTGATGGTAGCAAGATAGGCATCATGGGGTGCAGCGTGTGTCATCAGTGTCCTCGGTTTCGACCAAGGTGCGCCCATGCGGGTCGTTCGGCAAGCGTTAAACGCAAAAGACCCCGCGCGGGGGCGGGGTCCTTTGGTAGTTCGGTCGTCTTTACTCGGCAGCTTTGAGCTGGAAGCCTTTTTCGATCATATCGGTCGGCGCAACTGGGTATTCGCCCGAGAAACATGCGTCGCAATATTTTGGCGCTTTGGAATCGCGGCCCTCGGCTTCGCCCACGGCGCGATAAAGACCGTCGAGAGAAATGAACTTGAGACTATCGACCCCGAGATGGTCACGCATTTCGTCTTCGGTCATGGTTGCAGCCAGCAGCTTTTCGCGCTGCGGCGTGTCCACACCATAGAAACACGGCCAAGCGGTGGGCGGGGAGGCGATACGGAAGTGCACTTCTGCGGCCCCTGCATCGAGCAGCATGTCCTTGATCTTGCGGCTTGTGGTGCCGCGCACAACCGAGTCGTCCACAAGGATGATGCGCTTATTGCGGATCAGGGCGCGGTTCACGTTGAGCTTGAGACGCACACCCATGTTGCGGATCTGTTCGGACGGCTCGATGAAGGTGCGGCCCATGTATTGGTTGCGGATGATCCCCATTGCATAGGGGATACCCGACTGGAGGCTGAAACCGATCGCCGCAGGCGTCCCGGAGTCGGGCACGGGGCAAACGAGATCGGCCTCAACAGGGCTTTCCTTTGCCAATTCGCGGCCGATGTTCTCGCGGGTCTCATAGACCGAGCGGCCACCAAGGATCGAGTCGGGGCGCGAGAAATAGACGTGCTCGAAAATGCAGAAACGTGATTGACGGCGACGGAAGGGGAAATGGCTTTGAACGCCGCTCTTGGCGCTGATGACAACCATTTCGCCCGGTTCGATCTCGCGCAGGAATTCTGCCCCTACGATGTCGAGTGCACAGGTCTCGGAGGCCAGCATATAGCCGTCCCCGAGCTTGCCCAGAACCAGCGGACGCACGCCCAGAGGATCGCGCACGCCGATGAGTTTTGTGCGCGTCATCGCGACGACCGAGAAGGCGCCTTCGACTTTGCGAAGCGCTTCTTCCATGCGGTCGGGAATAGTGCGGCCCATCGAACGCGCCATCAGGTGGATGATGCACTCGGAATCCGACGAGGACTGGAAGATCGAACCGCGTTCGATCAATTCGCGGCGCAGCGCGTCGGCGTTGGTAATGTTGCCGTTGTGCGCAATCGCAGCGCCGCCCATCGAAAATTCGCCGAAGAAGGGCTGAACGTCGCGGATCGCGGTCTGGCCCTTGTTGCCTGCGGTCGAGTAACGGACATGGCCGATCCCGATGTTACCAGGGAGCGTCTGCATCACCTCGTGCGAGGTGAAGTTGTCGCGAACATACCCCATACGACGGGCAGAGTTGAAACCGTGCACGGGGTCGTGAACCACGATCCCACCGGCCTCCTGTCCTCGGTGCTGCAGGGCGTGGAGACCAAGAGCGACAAAGTTGGCAGCATCAGCTACGCCAACCGCGCCAAAGATCCCGCACTCCTCCTTGAGCTTATCATCGTCAAAGGGGTGGGCGAGGGGCATCGTTTTGGACACGAGTGAAGGCTCCGAATCCGACAAGTTGGGGTCGCGCTCCTGATAGTCCTTCAAGAGCGCGGTGTCACGAAACTATCATGATTATTTTGGCTGTTGGGCCAAAAGACTGTGTCACGATGCTGTTTTGTGCGATCAAGAGGCGCTGCACTGGCCTACAAGTTGCTCGTATTGGCCTGTAATCCAACCCAAAGCCTGTTCTGGGTCCTGATCTTCGACCGAGCCTGTCAGCTTGCTGAAGACTTTGGCAGAGCGGCTGTCGTCGATCATCGGCACACCTTGGGCCGAGAGAATCGTGCTGTAGACGAAATAGGCGACAGCCACGAGAAGAATGCCGCGCACCACCCCGAACATGAAGCCAAGGCCCTGATCGAGACCGCCGAGCACCGAGCGTTGAACAACCGAAGAAAAGAGCGGAGTGAAAATCGAAAAGAGGATGAGCGCCACGCCGAACACCGCGGCAAAGGACGCAATCACCGAAAGTTCGCAGCTGTCCCCGATGAAATCGCCGACCATCGGGATTTGTTTGATAAGCGGGGTGGCCTTGTCAGCAAAGAGAAACGCAAGAACCGTTGCACCGATCCAGCCCGCAATCGCAAGCGCCTCGCGGACGAGGCCGCGCGAATAGGCCAACAGTGCCGAAACCACGATAACGACCGCGACAATACCGTCGACGATAGTGAAACCTTCCATCTTCTTCCCCCGCAGGCGCGGGAGATCACCGCGCGCCGAAAATTTCTTCTACGAACTGAGCGACATCGGTCATCTGTCGCAAAGCGTCACCCGAAACCGAGCTTCTTTTCGGAAGCACCGGAAGGATAGCAGAGGAGAAACCAAGT
>JALRIK010000095.1 GCA_023255435.1 Marivivens sp. | reverse complement strand
CGGGGAAAACCCCGCATCCGTCGATACCGCCGGCGTGTCGGTCGTTGGGCTGCGCTACTCTGCCGTTATTATTTGCGGCGTCCTCTGCGGGATCGCGGGGGCCTATCTCGCCACAGCGCTTCAAGCAGGATTTGTGAAAGATATGACCGCAGGGCGCGGCTATATCGCCCTTGCCGCGTTGATTTTCGCCAAGTGGCGTCCCTGGTATGCGCTGGGCGCGACAACGCTCTTCGGCTATCTTCAGGCACTTTCGCTGCGTCCCGACATTCTTGAGCGCGCCATCGGCGTCAAGGTTCAGGTCCAGTTGCTCGACGCCCTGCCCTATATCCTCACTGTTGTCATTCTCGCCGGCTTTGTCGGCAAAGCAATCCCGCCGCGCGCGGGTGGAGAACCCTATGTCAAAGAGCGCTGATCTCGCCTCCATTATCCGTGACATCGCAGGGGACGAGCCTGTTCGTATCGGGCTGATCCTTGGCTCGGGCCTTGGTCATCTTGCGGGTGCTGTCGAAGGTGTCGCGATCCCCTATTCCGAACTTCCCGGTTTTCCGCATGCGGGCGTATCGGGTCACAACCCCAACCTCGTGATCGGCAACCTCGAGGGAGTGCGCGTCGCGGTCTTTGGCGGGCGTGCCCATTATTATGAAAGCGGCAACCCTGCGGCCATGCGGCTTCCCTTGGAAACGCTGTGCGAGCTTGGCGCGGATACGGTTATCGCGACCAATGCCGCAGGGTCGTTGCGCGCCGATATGCCGACAGGTTCGATCATGTGTCTTACGGATCATATCAACTTTTCGGGGCTCAATCCTCTTATCGGCGAGCAGACCGACAAACGCTTTGTGCCAATGATGGATGCCTATGAGCCCGAACTCCGCACGGCGCTCACCTCGGCCGCCAAGGGCGAAAAGATCGAAATGTTCGAGGGGATTTATGCGTGGTATTCGGGTCCCTCGTTCGAAACCCCCGCCGAAATCCGCGCCATCCGAACACTGGGTGCTGACGCCGTCGGCATGTCCACCGTGCCCGAGGTGATCCTTGCAAGGTTCCTCGGTCTGCGCGCGGCCGCCATCTCGACCATCACGAATATGGCCGCAGGGATGAGCGACGAGAAGATCAGCCACGAGCACACAAAGGCGATGGCCCCGCTGGGTGCGGCCAAACTCGAAGTCGTTCTAAGAAGGTTCCTGCGCGATCTCAAGTAAATCAGGGGTTTGACACTCCGGTCAGAACGGTGTTTTTTGAGGTCTACGCGGCCCATTTGCCGGATTCCGGAATGCAAATTTATCTCCCCATCGCCGAAGTTTCGGTGAACATCTTCCTCATCCTCGGCCTTGGAGGCGTGGTCGGGATATTGTCGGGAATGTTCGGGGTCGGCGGCGGATTTCTTATCACGCCGCTGTTGTTTTTCGTTGGCATCCCTCCCGCCGTTGCGGTTGCAACCTCGGCCAACCAAATCGTTGCCTCTTCTGTTTCGGGCTTGATCACCCAGATCAAAAGACGAGGCGTCGATTTCGTGATGGGAAGTGTTCTGCTTGTTGGGGGATTGATCGGCTCGACCATCGGAGTCCAGATCTTCAACCTGCTCAAAGAACTCGGGCAAGTCGATCTTTTGGTAAATCTTTGCTACGTCGTATTCCTTGGCGTTATCGGCGGCATGATGTTCATCGAGAGCTTGAATGCCCTGCTCCGCTCCAAGAATTCTCCGCCGAAGCGGCGCAAGCACAACTGGGTGCACAACCTGCCCTTCAAGATGAAGTTCCGCATCTCGGGACTTTATATTTCCGTCATTCCCCCTTTGATGGTCGGGCTCCTTGTTGGCCTTCTTGCGGCGATCATGGGCGTCGGCGGCGGGTTCATCATGGTGCCTGCGATGATCTATCTTTTGGGGATGCCGACCAAAGTCGTGATCGGCACCTCGCTGTTCCAGATCATTTTTGTCGCCGCCTATACCACGATGATGCATGCCATCACCAACCAGACGGTTGACCTCGTGCTTGCGCTTTTGCTCCTGATTGGCGGCGTGATCGGAGCACAATTCGGCACCCGCATCGGAATGAAACTCAAGGCAGAGCAGCTTCGTATCCTTTTGGCGGGCTTGGTTCTTCTTGTGGCGTTGAAGCTGGGTGTCGATCTCTTGCTCGAACCGAGTGAGCTCTATTCCATTGCGGGTATCGGCGAATGATCGCCCGCGTTCTTGCCATCTTCTGGTTTGCACTGGCGTCCACGGCGGTCCAGTCCGAACAAATCGTCATGGGCATGTCTCAGGATGAAGTGGCCATCACAGCAAGTTTCACCGGATCGGAAATTCTGATCTTTGGCGCGGTAAGCCGCGACGCACCTGCACCTGAAAGCTCGGACCTCGAAGTGATTATCGCGGTCCAAGGTCCCAATGTCCCTGTCACCATCCGCAAGAAAGATCGGGTCGCAGGCATTTGGATCAACACGGAATCGGTCGATCTTGATATCGCGCCATCCTTTTACGCCGTCGCAACCTCGGGTCCGATCGCAGAGGTTCTCCTTCCCCTCGAGGACCTCCGCCATGCCGTCTCGGTCGGGCGCGTTGTGCGCAGCGCAGGGCAGAATGCCTTCAACACAGATGACTCGGTCGATGCCTTTGCGCGGATTCAAGCCAAGGACAATCTCTTGCAGATCCTAGAAGGCGCCGTAAGCATCGACGAGGATACGCTTTTTCGCGCGCGCATTTCGCTCCCTGCCAATATCACCCAAGGGAATTACAAAACGCGGATTTTCCTGACCCGCAACGGCATGGTCGTCGATCAGCTGGATACCGTCATCCCTGTCTACAAGGTCGGGATCGAGCGCTGGCTCTTTACGCTCGCACAGGAACAAGCGGCGCTTTATGGTGCGCTGTCCTTGATCATAGCAGCATTGGCGGGCTGGGTGGCGGCGGCGGTCTTCGGAATGCTGCGCCGCTAGTCCTCGGTCTCGGAACGCAGCTCGAGCGGAACGCTCGCAACACGCAAGTCATCGACAGCCAGCGGCCCCGAAGGTCGACCTAAGCGATTGCGCACAACCCAGCGCAGCTGGTTTTCCGCGCGCGTGATGGCAACATAAGCCAATCGCTTCCAAAGAGGCTGTCCCGCTTCGACCCGCCCCATTTGTGCGGCGGCATAGATGTCAGGCGCAAAGACCTGGACGGTATCCCATTGGGACCCTTGGGCTTTGTGGATTGTCACAGCAGCCCCATGCAGGAAAGTCGCCCCCATGCGTGCGGCAAAAGGAATGAACGGCTCTTCATCACCCTCGTGCTCGATTTTGACGATGCTGGCAGCCGACACCTGCGGGTCCTCTGCCCCGATGACGTGCAAACGTGAAAAGCCTGGTTTTCGGCCAGGCCCGAGATAGACGACCTGTGCCCCTTTGATCAGCCCCCGCGCCTCGAGATCGAGCCGCTTTTTTCGGTGCTTCACAGGCAATTCGATCCCATCACAAATGAGGGGCTCTCCCTCGAGAAGCTCGTCTTCGGGGGCGCCATACGCATTGCGGAACGCGTGGATCAAGCGGATGCGGGTCGCGTTGCGCCAAACCAGAACGGGAGAGCGCGCCATAAGATCGGCCTCGACCCGTTGGGCCCAAACCACGCGCTCGTCGCGCTTTGACGCCTCTTCGACGAGCTTTTCAAAGCGATAGAAATCCACGGCCGGATCAGCCAAAGCATGGGCAAGATCGAGAATGGGGTTATCGGCGTCCTGACGGTGGACACGCTGGAGGACGAACCGACGGTTCGTCGGCAGGCTTTCGAACACCATCCCACCCGTGCCCTGAACAGGCGGGAGCTGTGCAGGGTCCCCGAAGAGCACAAGGGTCGGGAAAATCTCCTGTAAGTCTTCGAACTGTTTTGCGTCAAGCATCGAGCTTTCGTCGATGAACCCGATATCGAGCGGTTCTTCGCGGCGCTTCCATCCGGTGATGAAATCCGAACCACGAAGCCCCGCAGCTGCAAGCGCCGCAGGGATCGACGTATTGATCTGATAGGAGGCCCAAGCACGATCAAGAGCGACATCGGTGATGCCTTCGATCACGGGGCGCTCGCCCTCGCCTGCCAGCCATTCGGCAATGCGCTCGTATTCGGGATCATAAACGGGCGTGTATAGAATGCGGTGGATCGTTGTCGCGGGAACACCCCGATTGCGCAGCACGCTCGCGGCCTTGTTCGTTGGCGCAAGGATTGCCAGAGTGCGGCGATCTTTGCGCTTTTTGCCTTCCCAGTCGCCCGAGACCACATCGATCCCTGCCTCGACCAAGGCTTTGGTCAGCTCCGACAGCAGCATCGTCTTGCCTGATCCGGCCTTACCTATCACCGCAATCACGCTCGATTTGTCGGGCATGGGGGGCATGAGGAGCGAATCCTCGATATCCACCCCCGCAGACCGCAGCAGAGCGGACACGGCGTCCCAGGCTTCGGCCTGATCGGATGAGAATGTAAGAGCAGGTGCAGACATGGCGCGACCCTATCTTTAGCCGCGCCCGAGGACCAGTGGCGTTAGGCAGAAAGGAGGAGTTCCACAGCACCAAACGACCTTTGGAACCACTTTTCCGAAAGTGCAAGCGAGACACCTGCGCTTTGGGCAACGCGCAAATGCGCTTGGGGTGAATAGCTCCATAGTCCGAGCGATATTTTCCCCCGCCCTGTGCCGCTTTCACCGAGGACAACGGGCGAGGAACCGATCATCCGGTAAATGCGGACCATCCGCGCATCGAACACACCCGCAAATTGGGCCAGTTTGAAGTGTCGCATCAATTCTCCCCCGCCGAGCATGAGCGCGGCCGCAATCTTGCTCTCGGACTTGGGCGAAAGGCAAAAGCGCGTGCATTCCCAAATGCCCGGATCGCAAATCGGCCCTCCGCCAGTCAGGTTTCCGAAATGGTCGTTGACCATCGTGCGCCCGACGGTCGGCAGGAACCGCATTGATCCGCCATGGGTCCCGTCAGGGTTTTCCCAAATCACATAAAGCGGATTGAGGTCATCATATTCGTCCCGCTCCCAGCCTTTGGTGTCGAGCGTGACCTCCCAGCCAAGCCGATGTTTGAACTGATCCGCACGGTCAAGAAACATGCTCTCTTCAAGACGCGGAAAACGGGCAAGGTCCGATCCATAGATATAGCGTAGCATTGGGCTCTCCGATAAAGCAGGAATTGCCCAAAGGTGCGGCCCAAAAGTTAATGTCCTAGGAATGCAGCGCGCGCGACAAAGGCGCTATGCAACACCTTGTTTACCCTGAATCTCGTAGCGTCCGGGCCAATTTCCGACCGCACCATTTGTGGCCCCGCCGGTGATAATGAGCCCTTCGGCCAGCGCGCGCGCGACCGCGTGCGTGGTGTTGTTGGCACCGAGTTTGAGACGCGCGGATTCGATATAAGCCCTTAGAGTATGTTCGGAAATTTCCAGCATATCGGCGACTTGCCCACGGCCGTATCCCATAGCGAGAAAGGTCAAAGCATCCGTCTCGCGCGGACTGAGCGGTTTGGCGGCTGTCGGTGTTCTTCCCCGCTCGATCATGAGCGCGGAGTTATTGAAGTAATGTGCAATTAAGATCAAATTGCGCTGATTTTCTCGGGTGAATTCATCCCAGGCCAGATCGTCCCGATGATCGCAAACGGTGAAAAGGGCGAACTGGCCGTTCGGTCCACGAATGGGAATCGAATACCCTTGGTTTCCGATTTGAAAACGTGCCGCATCGGTAGCCAGCGCCTTGGCGGCTTTGGTCGACCAATCCAGTTTTCGCCAGTCAACGGGATGAAACCGCTGGTAACAGCCCAAAACAACGGGATCGATCCGAAGATAGTCCCTCTCGATATAGGTTTGCACCCAATCCGGGGGATAAGTCCCACAACCATATTGTTCACCGTTGGCGGAGACCCAGTGATAGACCATATGGCCCACGCCGTAATGGTCACGCAGCTCCAGAATAAGAGTCTGGAGATCTTCAAAAGCCTCAGCTTGCTCCAGCCTCGCTAGAAAGTCGTCTGGCATCCATCCCGTCCCCGAACCTTACAAAGGATCGAACGCCGACGCCCGAAGACTTGATTTCGCGATCTGCGACTGCTGCAGTTTCCCCAAGACAGACCGCCAATTCGGGCAAGTCGTTCTGAGCTGCGAAATTCTGAAGGTCCGCGAGGACGTCGAGTATCCATTTGTTTCCCATGACAAGCCTCTTCAGGAATGGTTAACGAAGTATTAACAACCTATAGTAGCATCTCTTGCGGTGCAAAATTACCCACGAATTTAATCCCCCCATTTTTGGGGAGGCTCAAAAGCAAAGCGCGGACCGATGGCCCGCGCTTTTTCAACCTTACGATCGTTTCTTACTTTTTCGACTTTTCGAAAGCGTCTTCAAAGGTGCGAAGACCCATTTCAGGCGATTGGACCAGAACGGCCATGTTGCCCGGCTTGTGTTGGTTCTTACGCATTTTGGTATGGGCCGCGGGAATTTCCTCCCAAGTGAAGCACTCGGACATGCAAGGATCAAGGCGACGCTCGATCATCAGCTGGTTGGCCTGCGATGCCTGCTTGAGGTTGGCAAAGTGGCTCCCCTGAACGCGCTTCTGGTGCATCCAGAGATAACGCACGTCGAAGGTCAGGTTATAGCCGGTGGTGCCCGCACAGATTACAACCATACCGCCGCGCTTCACGACAAACACGGACACCGGGAAGGTCGATTCACCGGGGTGTTCGAACACCATATCGACGTTATTGCCTTTGCCGGTGATGTCCCAGATCGCTTTGCCAAATTTACGGGTCTCGTTGAACCACGCCTTATACTCCGGCGTGTTCACCGTGGGCATCTGGCCCCAGCAATTGAAGTCATTGCGGTTGATGACACCTTTGGCCCCAAGGGACATCACAAAGTCGCGCTTACTTTCATCGCTGATCACACCGATCGCATTCGCACCTGCGGTATTGATCAACTGGATCGCATAGGACCCAAGCCCACCCGACGCGCCCCAAACCAGAACGTTCTGACCGGGCTTGAGCTCGTGCGGCTTGTGGCCGAAGAGCATGCGGTAAGCGGTCGCAAGGGTCAGCGTATAGCACGCCGACTCCTCCCATGTCTGGTGACGCGGGCGGTGCATGAGCTGTTGGGACTGCACACAGGTGAACTGGGCGAAGGAGCCGTCAGGGGTTTCATAGCCCCAGATCCGCTGCGACGGCGAGAACATCGGATCACCGCCGTTGCACTCTTCATCGTCACCATCATCTTGGTTGCAGTGGATCACGACTTCGTCGCCGACTTTCCAGCGCTTGACCTTGTCCCCGACGGCCCAGACGATCCCAGCGGCATCAGAACCAGCGATGTGGAACGGGGCACCATGAACGTCGAAGGGGCTGATCGGAATACCGAGACCTGCCCAGACCCCGTTGTAGTTCACACCCGCCGCCATCACCATAACAAGCACTTCGTGGCTATCGGGCTTGGGGGTGTCGACGACTTCAACCTCAAAGGCCTTTTCGGGTTCACCGTGACGCTCGCGGCGGATCGTCCAAGCATACATCGACTTGGGAACAAATCCGAGCGGAGGCATTTCGCCCACTTCGTAAAGGTCCTTTTCGGGTGCGGTATAAGTCAGAACGTCCGGTTTCTGATCAAGGGCCATCTCGTGTCTCCATCGTCAAATCGTTGGTTTTCGCCGCAATGCAGAATCGCGGAGTTACCTATTTGTAAGAGACGACTGAGTAACTTTGCAACTGCTACTAAGGTATTTTTGTAATTTTATTACCGAGCAAATGCAGAAAACCCGTCCTTTTATGCTGCAAGTGCATTAAAATAATGAGAAATCGACGCAGAGTAAAAGCTCAGAATCTTTTCCGCTTCGGGCGCGACGACCAGTTTTTGACCGTCTTCCGTGACCAAGCCACGCACCTCCAAGAGCTCGAGCGCATCCGTCACCATCTTGGCCGCGGTCCGACTCGGCGCTTTTGCGCCCTTCTCGACGAGTGATGCGACCATGCTCTCGACATCGCGCACCAAGGCAAGCCGATCCCTTTGCCCGCCCAAAAGAGCGCGCGCGACAAGAGGAACGGGAACAAGCGGTGTATTTGACGAAATACGGGCCATCAAAAGCTCTGCAACAGCTTCGGGTGTGTCATCCTTGATGGACCAAAGGCTGGTCGGTTCGCCGAATTCGACAGCAGCGGTGCCGAACCCTTTGAACCGGAATGTCAGCATCTGGACGAGATATGCGCCGACACCCCAGAGCACCTTCCAGATCGGGGCGCGGAAACGTCTCTTGCCGGAAACCCGCGCATCGATCAGGACCCGATCTTCGAGCACGCGGTCATAATTGAGCGACACCGGAACAAAGATCACTTCACGCCCAGATTCCTTGGCAGCCGTGATGATATAGCTCAAGAGACCGAGTTTCGGTGCACCGATGGTGCCATCGAGACTGAGCCCACCTTCTGGAAAAATCGCTTGCGTTTCGCCGCCTTCGACCGCGAATTTCACATAGCGCGACAAGACCTTGCGATAGAGCGGCCCCAAAGATTTGCGCCGGATAAAATAGGCCCCCATCATTCGGATCAATCCCGACAAGGGCCATACCCGAGCCCATTCGCCCACCGCATACGATACGGTTCCTGCGGTGCTCGTCAGATAGGTGATTAGCACATAGTCCATATTGGACCGATGGTTGATCACAAATACCACCGAGGCATCGGGATGGATCTTTTCGATCTTATCACGATCAAAGGCGCCGATCCGCACATGATACAAGAGCTTGGTCAACCAAGCAGAGAGCCTTGCCCCGATCGTGAAATACATGGTCGCGGAAAACGAAGGGACGATCTCGCGGGCATAGCGCGTGGCACGCTCGAAGGCGACGTTCTCAGGGATACCCTCGGAGCGCGCCTCCTCGAAAACGGCGGCCGTCACTTCGGGATCATAAACCAGCCGCTGGATCATGTCGTAGCGCCGCGCAAGCTTGAACGGCTGGATCGGGCGCGTCAGCCTCTGGTTCAGCCGCGCTACGGCTTTTTCCATTCTCCGACGAAAGAACCATCGCACGGATGGAAACAGGAAATGCGAAGCGAAAGTCACTCCCGCGAAAACCAGAATGAGAAGCAGAAGCCAGAGCGGGACAGATACCGTTTGTGTCATATGGGGAACCTGACAGGTTAATGCGCATCGGTAAATAGTCTCACGCCGCAACGCAGCGAATTGACAAGGACGCAAAGTTTCCGCTAGGCAGGTTGCAACGAAATTTTATTGCGCAACCAGATTCCGGAGTTATTGCTATGTCGCAGCCGCAGAAAGATCGCCCTTGGCTTTTCCGCACCTATGCGGGCCACTCCACAGCCAAGGCTTCAAATGCGCTTTATCGCGGCAACCTCGCCAAGGGTCAGACAGGTCTTTCGGTGGCTTTCGACCTTCCGACCCAGACGGGATATGACAGCGACCATCGCCTTGCGCGCGGCGAAGTCGGCAAAGTCGGCGTGCCTGTATGCCACCTCGGGGACATGCGCACCCTGTTCGCGGATATCCCACTTGAACAGATGAACACCTCGATGACCATCAACGCGACAGCGCCTTGGCTTCTTGCGCTCTATATCGCCGTAGCCGAGGAACAAGGCGCAGATATTTCTGCACTCCAAGGCACCGTCCAGAACGACATCATCAAAGAATACCTCAGCCGTGGCACCTATATCTGCCCGCCCGCACCGTCTTTGCGGATGATTACGGATGTCGCCGCCTATACGCGCGAGCATCTGCCGAAATGGAACCCGATGAACGTGTGTTCCTATCATCTCCAAGAGGCAGGCGCGACGCCGGAACAGGAACTTGCTTTTGCGCTCGCGACCGCGACCGCGGTTCTCGATGATCTCAAGGGCAAAGTCCCCGCCGAGCACTTCGGCAATATGGTCGGCCGCATCTCTTTCTTTGTGAACGCTGGCATCCGCTTTGTCACCGAGATGTGCAAGATGCGCGCGTTCGTCGAGCTCTGGGACGAGATCTGCCAAGAGCGCTATGGCGTCGAGGACCCCAAGATGCGCCGTTTCCGCTATGGCGTGCAGGTGAATAGCCTCGGGCTCACGGAACCACAGCCCGAAAACAACGTTTATCGCATCCTGATCGAGATGCTGGCCGTAACCCTCTCTAAGAACGCACGTGCACGTGCTGTGCAACTTCCTGCTTGGAACGAAGCGCTTGGCTTGCCGCGTCCGTGGGACCAACAGTGGTCGCTCCGTATGCAGC
>JALRIK010000094.1 GCA_023255435.1 Marivivens sp. | reverse complement strand
CTTGATCGGGATAAGCGCCTGATCATGATAGGCGCAGATGGCGACGTCATAACCCTCGCGCGCACGCTTATGGAACATGGTGTCGGGCGGCATCGGACCGATGAGGTCAAAGCCTTCGGATCGAAGCCGCTCCAGCACGGGTTCCATCATGCGGATTTCCTGCCAGCCCATCTTGCCGCCTTCGCCCGCATGGGGGTTAAGCCCTGCAACGGCAATGCGAGGCGCGGCAAGGCCGAAGTCTCTCTCTAGCGCGTTGGCGGTGATGCGGATGGTGTCGGCCAAAAGCTCGGGGGTGAAAGCGGTGGGCACATCTTCGAGCGGGATATGGATCGTCGTCGGCACAACGCGCAGCTCGTCACAGGCCAGCATCATCACGACCCGCTCAACGCCGCCCAAAGCCGCAAGAAACTCGGTATGTCCGGGATAGGCAAAGCCCGCACCATCCGCGAGCGCCTTTTTATGGATCGGTGCCGTGCAAAGAGCAGCGCATTCCCCCCGTTGCACAAGGCTGACCGCCGTTTCAATTGCGGCGATCACACCCTTGGCATGAGCGGGTTGCGCGATACCGTGTGTCACGGGTGCGCCGAAATCCATCGCCAGAACAGGAAGCGCCTTGGGGCTGAGCCGTTCGGCATCGCGGGCGCTGTCCACGCAAACAAAGGGCGTGCCATCAGGAAGATGCGACGGGTCGCCGATCCAGAGCATCGACAGTTCATCCTTGAGCGCGGCCCAAGCTTTGGCGGCAACCTCGGGACCGATCCCCGCAGGTTCGCCGCAACTGATCGCGATTGTCATCGCTCGACGATGGTCGAGCTGGCGCGTTCGTTCTCGAGGAGACCGTCCGCATAGCCCGACAGACGCTGCGACAACAATTCGGCACGCACCGCTTCGCGGTCAATCTCTTCGGGGGCGGCGAAATTGCGATTGCAGAGCATCAGGTAAACAAGCGTTTGCCCATCCGCGCGGGTGAGATTGGTGCTCACTTCATTCACGTCGAGCTTGGCCAGTTCGATGGCGACATCTTGCGGGATTTCGCTAAGCGCAAGGGTCGAGCGTTCGAGCTGCTCGGGCGCAAGATCGCGCGCCACGGTATAAAGATCGTCGCAGGTGTCGACGCGGGCCGTTACATCAGCCGCCGCCCGAAGGCCCTCTTCGGTTTTTCCGCCCGCGAGGTAGAGCGCGGCATATTCAAGCGAAACAGGGGTCGGAAGCTTTTCCGTCACCTCGCGCACGCCGCGCATCTGGAACAGCACAATGCCGTTTTCGATTGGGATCGGTGCGGTCACATCCCCCGGTTCGAGTTCAAGCAAGAGCGCGCCAATGGCAGGCGGGTAATTGTCGATCGCGGTCCAAGACAGACGCCCGCCGTCCCCACGGCTCTGCGCAGCGGAAAGCTGCTCTGCTGCCGACGAAAAGACGTCATAGGATTTGATCTGCGCGATGTTCTGCGCCTCTTCCATCGCCGCTTCTGCGAATTCGGGCGGGGCAGGGAGAATGATTTCGGACAAGAGCACCTGAATGCTGGCGCCTGTGCCGCCCGAGTTGCTCAGGGCAGCATCGACATCCGCATCCGTTACGGAAACGCGATCCGAATAGCGCGAGCGGATATAGTCGCGCCATGTCACGTTGCGGCGCACAAAGGTCACAAAGGTGTCGCGGTCGACGCCGAACTGCTTCAGCATCTCGACAAACCGCTCGAGATCAAGCTCGGCGCGCGCAGCAAAGGCGGTCAGTTCCGCTTCGAGGGATTCTGCGGTGATCTGAAGCCCTGCACGCGAAAAGATCTGCTCTTTGAGCGCTTCATCCAAAAGCTGCTCGCGCGCGACTTTGTCGAGATCACCGGGGGTGTTGAAAGCCTGAAGCAACAATTTGCGCTGTTCGATCTCGTAGCCCGTGATCGCGGTGCCGTTGACCGTGATCTGCGCCGAGAAAAGCCCCTGAGCCGCCGCTGTCATCGGAAGCGCAAGAGTGGCCCCAAGAGCCAGTGCGGAAATCATACGGGTCAAAGAGCGCATGCATGCCTCATTCTTTTATTGTTTACAGGATTGCACTGCGGCAACCCCGACAGGTCCGGCACCAAAGCCGAGCAATTCAATAGATAAACCGAAATCGGTCGTCGGTTCTACTGTAGAAGATGATGTAAAGCGTTTGTCTGCGGTCAGATTGACCTTGATGCATTCATTTTCCCAGCCGAAACCGACCCCCGCACGTGCGGCTTTGCGCGTAACGATGTCATACCGCCCGTTCGCGGCAAGGGTCCATTGTGCATTGACACGCACCGATCCGTCGAAAGTCCATTCCGAAACGGCCTGTGTCCGTCCTTCGACTGCATCGGGGTCGAGATAGACATAGGCCGCAGTCAGTGCCACGCGATCATTCGCCCAAGCGATCTCGGCCGAGGCTTTGGCGGTTGAGAGGTCATCTTTGATCAAGGCGCGACCTGCTGCCGAGAACCCGTTGGCAAGGCCAAGGCGACCCGCTATCAGCCAGTCGCTCTGAAGGCTCTCGAGCCCGCTCGAGGCGCTGAAGTCAGTCGATTTCCCTCGAAACGCGCGTCCCGCCAAAAGCCGCGTGGCAAAGCCGTTTTCGTCGAAACTCTGCCAAGCCAGACCGATGGCCCCGCGAGGTCCGTTTTCCGTCCCGTCGTCCCCTGCAAAGCGGCCAAGGCTCAAGAGGTTCCCTTCGTCGAGTTCGGTGCGCACCGAGTCTTCGTTCGGAATCGCGCCTCCGTATGTGCGAGACCATCCGAGCGAGACCACAGGTTCGATGATGTGCTGGAACCGTGCTCCGTTCTTGGCCAAGGGCCAGCGCAGGGTGATCTGGCCGCGCGGGGTGGCGCGCGCCACGGGGCGGGTAAAGACCGTATCATCGCGGAACGCATATTGATCGAGGATCACGCCGGCTTCGCTTTCCACGACAAAGCCGAGAGGGGCGATCCACTGACGATCCCAACTCGCCCGCGCTCCGAAATGGAAGATGTCACGCGAAGAAGCGGTTGTCGTCCCGCTCCGCACGACGCCCTCGAGTTTGGCACCGATCATTGCGGTCCCGCCCGCGATGGTGTCGAGCTTGCGTTCGCTTTGCCATTCGAAGACCGTCGGCGGCGGGTTCGAGTTTTGTAGGGTCGAGGTGAGCGTCGAATAATAGGCCAATTCAACCTCGCTCAGCCGATCGGGAAGATAGCGCGAGAGCTTGATCGAGCTGTCGAGTCGGTTCGAGTCGGAATAGCCGTATTGTAGCAGGTAGCCGCTGTCGCTGACGGCGCGCAGCGATAGATCAAGAACATAGTCCTGACCCACGTCGAAACGGCCTTGGGCGTCGATGTAGCTGCGGAGCCGATCTGGAACCAGCGTGTCGCGGCTTGCCGCCGCATCGATCTGGATCGTGCCACGATCAAAGGCCTGGCGGTATCTCAGCTCGAGCGTCGAAGATGTTTCCGTCAGGAAAGGCGCGATCGTCACGTCCCGCCGATCGCCCCATTTGATGAAATAGGGGGTTCTGATCCCAATGCCGAGCTGGTCGTTGCTCCGGATTTCGGGGATGAGAAAACCGGTGGCGCGCGTTTGGGTCGGATCGGGCATGCGCAAGCGCGGCAGGGCGACAATCGGAACCCCGCGCAACAGGAACTCGGTGTCTTTGAAATAGAGAAGCTTGGCCTCTTGATCGTGGGTGACTTCGCGCGCGCGGATTTGCCAGAGCGGCGCACGGGTGCCGCACACCGCACAAGAGGTCGCGGCGACCTTATAGGCTTGGGTGGTCGATGAGCCCAAACGCGTGACCTGATTGGCCGCGATCTGGAGCCGTTCGTTCAGCACAAGCCGCGCGCCGAGCAAAATGCCCGTCTCGAGCTTGGCATCCAATGTCGCCTGACGCGCGGTCAGGATCTGCCCGTCGTCCGAGGTGATGAGAATAGGCCCTTCGATGCTGAGCCGATCCTCGGTCTGGTCGTAGATAATCCGCTCTGCGCTCAGGAGCGTTCCGTCGAAAAATACTTCGACAGAGCCCGAGGCGATCAGTTTTCGGTCTGCGGTCGCTTCGATCCGGTCCGCGATCAAGGTCGCGGCCTGTTGGGCCGTAGCCCCGAGCGGCAAAAGCGTGAAAAGCACAAGAAGGAGCGCGCGGAGCATCAACCATCCTCCAGATGCAAAAGCAGACCAAGGGCTAAAAACAACCCCGCAATGGGGACCGACCAGACCGAGAGGGCGATGGGAATCTGCCCGTTTTCTCCGAGAATTTTCGAGAAGTTATAGAGAAAATAGATCGCAAAGCTGACGCCGATGCCGCCCATGACCCAAAGCCCCACCCCGCCGCCGCGCTGGTGGCGCATGGTGAACCCTGCACCGATCAGCACCATCACCATCAAAAAAAGAGGCTGGGCGAGTTCGCTCTGGAACCAGACCTCGTGACGACGTGCTGCCAGTCCCGCATCGCGCAGGCGCGAGATGAATTGCGGCAACTCCCAGATCGTGATCGAAGAGGGCGAGCCGAAGCTGTCGCGGATCTGGTCTGCCGTCAGGGTCGAGGCGAGCATATAGGTTTCATAGCGTGTAGCGTCCGCTTCAGGGTTGATCGTGTCGCTGAGCGGCCAGACTTTGGCGTCCTTGATCAACCATTCCCCATTTGATAGCCGCGCACTGGCCGCCTCGATCCGCAGGGTCGGGCCTTGGCCTTCGATGAACGAGATAAAGGTCGCATCCCGCAGCTCGGTTCCGTCAAGGTTCGATCCTTCGGCCCGGATCACCGTCTGTTCGCCGCCGCTGCCCTGACGCAGCCAGAGAGAATCCTTAGCCACCGAAAGGATGGTGCCTTCCCCGAGATAGACCGCGGCGCGGCGTTCATATTCTTTGGAGGTGGCGGCAACGATCGGGTTGAAAAGCGCCATCGACAGGCATCCCAGCACCAAGGCGACAAGAGCGGGCGCGACAAGTGTCTTGAGCGCGGAGCGCCCCGCCGCACGGGTGACGACCAGCTCGGAGCTTTTGGCAAGACGCAAGAACATGTTGATCGCCGCGATGATCATGATGAGCGGCATGAACTGATAGATCTGCCTTGGGGTGTCGAGGAGCGTCATCGCCCCCAGCTCGGTCGCGGCAAGCCCCGCACTCTCCAGTATGCGGATCTGTTCTACAACGCCGATGAAACCGACAATCAGGAAAAACACCGCAAAAACAGTGAGAAAGGACATGAAGAAGCGAAGTGCGAAATAGCGGTGAAGGATCATGTCGATTGCCTTCTCAAAAGCGCGCCAAGGCTGAAGGGGCGGCCCGAAAGGCTCAGAAGGACCCAAACGATCACGAACCCGAAAAGCGAGGGCACATAGGCAAGCGCCCATGCCTGCGGATACTGCGCGGAAAGGCTGATCGCGGCACTGTCCACAAGCTTGACGAGGATGATCAGGAACACGGCAAAAACCATCTGACGCCAGACGCCAAAGCGGCTGAAGCCCCCCAAAAGGAGCGTCGCGAAGCCGATCATGCAGGCGGCAATGGTCAATCCGCTCAGAGCGATCCGCTCGTGCCCCATATAGGTCAATCGTTCAATGCTAAGACCTGTCGCCGCACTCAGATCATTATCGGCATTTAGAAGCGCAGAAGTGGTCAATTCCTCGACCTTTATCGTGCGCGAAGGGTTGCCGGTAACAAAGGCGCTCAGATCATAGGAGAAATCGTCGAATTGCGTGACGAGGAGACTGTCGTTCCCAAGCCGGAGGCTCTGGGCCATCCCGTCGATCATCACAAGCTGGGGCCGGTCGTCATTGCGCACCAGATAGGCGCGCGAGGCGGTATAGGTGTGGCGCACATCGGGATCGCGGGCGTCCGAGACAAAAATATCGACCAACTCGCCTTGGGGTGTCACGTCGCGGATAAAGACCGTTACGCCGTCCACAGGTGTCTGGAACTCGCCTTCGGTGAAAAGGCGGGCGGTCAAACTCTCTGAAACTTCGGTGATCCGCTGGTAATAGATCTTGAGTGAAGTCGGCACGAGATAATTGGCCAGAACCGCGGTAAAGAGCGCAGTTATCAAGGCATAGGCCATCGCGGGGCGCGCAAGGCGGAACGGCGAAAATCCCGTTGCCTGAACGACGACAAGCTCCGAGTCGGCAGCAAGACGGTCGGTGGCATAGAGCGCGGCCGCAAAAGCGGCGATCGGCAAAATCCGCAAGATCACTGCGGGAAGCGAGAGCGCGCTGAATTCAAGAAAAACGAGTGTCGATTGCCCGTCCGCTATCAGCCTGTCAAAGAGCTGGACGGCATTGTTGATCCAATAGATCAACACCAGAACAAGCGCGAAAAAGCCGAAAAGCGTCAGCATACGCGACAGCATATATCTGTCGAATCTTCCCACGCTTCGATTTCCCCCAATTTGCAGTCGTTCTTCGTGCGGACACTAGCCCAATACAAAAGACGATTGAACTCCAATCTGGCAATCGGCGCGGGCAAGGGCTACCTATTGCGTAAACCCGCCGATGAAGGAGAGCCGCTTTGACCGATTTGATTGATGTCCGTTTTGTATCCCATGACGCAACCGCTCTGGCCGCACAGACCGGAAAGCTCGCAATCGTGGTCACCACCGATGGCAAGCTCGACCTTGCGGGGCGCAAGGTGAACTCTCTGACCCGCAAAACAGTGGAAAAATTCATTTCGGGCGAAGGTTTCGAAAAACTGTCCGAAGGCGAGGTGGCTGAACTTCTCGCCCCTGTCGGGCTCGAAGCCGAAGCGCTGCTCATCGCCAAACTCGATCGCCGTGCCGATGCGGAAACGCTGCGCAAAGCGGGCGCCTCTTTGGCCAAACGTCTGGGCAAATCGGGCATCATGCTCGTCGCGCCTGCATTGAAAAAGGCCGAAGAGATCGCATTGGGGTGCGTCCTTAAATCCTATAATTACAACGGACTAAAGACCGAAGCTGCGGCGGAAAAGGGCGCTTTGACCATCGCGCTCACCGATCCTGCCGAGGCAGAGGCGGCATGGAGCACATTGCACGCAGTGGCCCAAGGGGTCTTTCTCACCCGCGATTTGACCAATGATCCCGCCAACGTCTTGACCACCACGGAATTTGCGCGCCGCATCGAGGAGCTGCGCGATCTTGGGCTCGAGGTCGAAATTCTCGGAGAGGACAAGTTGGCCGAATTGGGCATGGGCTCGCTGCTCTGCGTCGGCCAAGGCTCGGACAGCCCGTCCTATGTCGCCGTGATTCAATGGAAGGGTGGCGCGGATGAGGCGCCTTTTGCTCTGGTCGGTAAGGGCGTTGTGTTCGACACCGGCGGCATCAGCCTCAAGCCCGCGGCTGGCATGGAAGAAATGACCATGGACATGGGCGGCGCGGGGGTCGTGACGGGCGTGATGAAAGCGCTCGCGCTGCGCAAGGCCAAGGCCAATGTCGTCGGTCTTGTCGGTCTGGTCGAGAATATGCCGAGCGGCAACGCCACGCGTCCCGGCGATGTGGTCAAATCCATGAAAGGCGACACGATCGAGGTGATCAACACCGACGCCGAAGGTCGTCTCGTTCTTGCCGATGTGCTCTGGTATACCCAAGAGCGGTTCAAACCCGTCGGTATGATCAACCTTGCGACCCTTACAGGGGCGATCATCATCGCCTTGGGACACGAGAACACGGGCGTCTTTTCGAACAATGACGTGCTTGCGAATAAGTTCCTCAAAGCGGCTGCCGACGAAGGCGAAGGCGCTTGGCGTCTTCCGCTGTCCAAGGCCTATGACAAACTGCTCAAATCATCGGTTGCCGATATGAAGAACGTTGGTGGCCGTCCCGCGGGTTCGATCACTGCCGCCCAGTTCCTTCAGCGGTTTGTGAAAGAGGAAACGCCTTGGTGTCACCTTGATATTGCGGGGACGGCGTCGGTCAAATCCGAGACTGCCCTTGCACCTGCGGGGGCGACGGGCTGGGGCGTCATGGCGCTCAACCGTCTTATCGCAGACAACTTCGAAGGCTAAGGGATGGGCGAGGCGTTCTTTTACCACCTGACCGAAGACAACCTTGAAACCACTTTGCCCATTCTGGTGGGCAAGGCGGTCGAGGCGGGTTGGGCGGTGGAAGTGCGCACCCCGAACGCCGAAATGGCCGAGCATCTCGATCTTGCCCTCTGGCAGGGGGGCAAGGACAGCTTTCTGCCACATGGCGTCGCGGGCGGTGATCATGATGCATTGCAACCTGTGCTTCTGACCTTGCCCGATCAGGCGGCTGCGAACGGCGCGACCTGTATCGTTAGCGTCGGCGGAAGCGACGTCTCTCCCGAAGAAACCCTATCTTCACAACGGGTTATGGTCATATTCGATGGCATGGACCCTGACGCGGTGGCCCGCGCACGTGTGCAGTGGAAATTACTTACGGGTGGGGGATGCGCCGCGAAATACTGGGCGCAGGACATGGGCCGCTGGATCAAAAAGGCGGAAAGCTAACGGCGCAGGATCAGCCGTTCGCCCTGAATCTCGATGCTGTCGAAGCGGCTGAGATAGCTCATCCCAAGCAGCGATCCCGTCATGTCTCCGCCGTTGACAACAGCGCGCACATTCGTGTCGCGGAGCCCTTCGACTTCCATAGTTTCAAGTAAAACGGGCGCAGTCGCGACTGTGCCGTTGGCTGTCTGCGCGCGCATATTGAAATCAAGGCGGCGTAGATCAAGACCAACGCGCTCTGCATCCTCTTGGGTCAGCACGATCTGGCTTGCGCCCGTGTCGACGATAAAGGGAACGGTGACACCGTTGATCACCGCATCAAGATGGAAATGCCCGTCAAAGCGTTTACGTAGTTCGATCACACTCGTGGTATTGCTCACCGCATAACTGGTCTGCGAGTTTTTCTCGTACCACGCGACGCCCCCGATGGTCACGGCAAAGATCACCGCCCAAATGGCGATTTGCCGAAACGTGGTGCCGATCTGACGACCGCGTGCGGAAAAGACGCTCCCCCCAATAAAGAAGAGAAGCAAAAGCAGATAGATGATTGAGGGCCAGTTAGCGGTGTCCATATCCCCTAGATAGGGATCATCCGATCAAACCGAAAGTGGCAAGCCCATCAAGAATGAACTGGATGGCAAGCGCGGCGAGCAGCATGCCCAAAAGGCGCGTGACCACATCAACGCCCGTCTTGCCCAGCCCGCGCTCGATCAGTCCTGCAAAGGTGAAGAGGATGTAAACGATCACCAGAACGGCAAGCATCACGCCGATCACGGCGGCAAAGCCTGCTATGCTGTCGGTCGAGCCTGTGAGAAGGATCATCGAAGCAATTGCGCCCGGTCCGGCGATCAAGGGAATGCCGATGGGAAAGACCGAAGGGTCGTCGTGGTGATCCTCGGCGCTGGCCTCGTCCGCATTGGATTTGCGGCGGGTCGCGCGTTTCTGGAACAGCATCTCGAGCGCGGTGAGGAACAGAAGGATGCCGCCCGCAATGCGGAACGCGGGCATGGAAATCCCGACAAACCCGAGCAAGGCCTCGCCGAAAATGGCGAAGACGATCAGGATGAGCGCCCCCGTCACACAAGAGCGGATCGCAATCGCGCGGCGGCGCGACGGCTCCATCCCTTGGGTCAGGGCCACGAACAAGGGCGTAAGGCCGATCGGATCAATGATCACGAAGAGCGTAGTGAAGGCGGTGATGAGTGCGGTCATATCGGTCATGGCAGGACCCTAGCAGCGATGGCGCAAAAGAAAAGCGCCAGTGAGTTGCCCCACCGGCGCTTTGATCGGTCTTGACGCGGCGTTTAGCCGAAGATCGCGCCGAAGGTGCTACGGAACGTTGCCGAAAGCTCGGCAAGCGGAGCCGAGACACCGCCAAAGCTCACGTCCGAGCCGCCGAACTTGCCTACGGTCGCGACGGGCACGCCGGCAGAGGCCGCAGCAGCCATAAGGGCTTCGGCCTGATCGAAGGAGGCGGCGATCAGGTAACGCGCCTGATCCTCGCCAAAGAGGGTGGGGGTATCGCCAGCGTCGAGCGTGACGCCTACGCCAGCGGTTTCCGCCATCTCGAAGGCAGCAAGCGCAAGACCGCCGTCCGAAAGATCGGTGCAGGCTTCGATCATTGCGCGGTTGGCGCGAATGAAGTCGCCGTTCGCCTTTTCAGCGGCAAGATCCACATGCGGTGCGTCGCCGTCCTCGCGGTTGAACACTTCTGCGAGCAGAGCGGACTGACCAAGGTGTCCGTTCGTCGTGCCGACGAGGAGTGCAACATGACCTTCTTTGGCTGTGCCGAGAATGGCGTCTTCGGTCTTTTCGATAAGACCGACTGCACAGATCGTGGGGGTCGGCAAAATCGCCTGACCATCGGTCTCGTTATAGAGCGAGACGTTGCCCGAAACGATGGGGGTATCAAGCGCAAGGCAGGCTTCGCCGATCCCTTTGATGGC
>JALRIK010000093.1 GCA_023255435.1 Marivivens sp. | reverse complement strand
GGGCGAGTGGACGAAATGCGGGATATAGGCCCAGAAGGTCTTGTAACCGTCAAAGAATTCGAACGCATCGCCAAGGCTCTCGGCCTGAACCGACATCCAGAGTGCGTTGATATCTTCGGGCGTGAGCTCTCCCTGTCGGCGTGCAGCATGGAGTTTACATTCGAAGTCGTAGAAGGCGATCTGGCGCACAACGGTGTTGATCATATCCTCGACTTTGCCGGCAAGAAGCACTTTGCGCTCGGTCTTGGATTTGGCCTCGGAGAGCAGCTTGCGGAAGGTCAGCATCTCGCCAAAGACCGAAGCCGTTTCCGCAAGAGTGAGCGGGGTCGACGAGAGAAGCTCTCCCTGACCCGCAGCAAGAACCTGATGGACGCCGTGACCCAGCTCGTGGGCAAGGGTCATCACATCGCGCGGCTTGCCGAGATAATTCAGCATCACATAGGGGTGCACCGTGCTCACGGTCGGATGTGCAAAGGCACCAGGCGCCTTACCCGGTTTGACGCCCGCATCGATCCAGCCCTTCTTGAAGAACGGTTCGGCGATTTCTGCCATGCGCGGATCGAAAGCGGCATAGGCCTCCATGACGACCTTTTCCGCTTCTTCCCAACCAACAAGCCGGTCTGCTTCCATAGGAAGGGGGGCATTGCGGTCCCAGACCTGAAGTTTTTCAAGCCCTAGCCATTTGGCCTTGAGGCGGTAGTAACGGTGCGACAGGCGCGGATAGGCCTCCACGACTGCGTTGCGAAGCGCTTCGACCACCGAAGGTTCGACATGGTTCGAAAGGTGGCGGCTCATCTGGGCGGTTTCGAAGCCGCGCCAACGATCCTCGATCTCCTTTTCTTTGGCGAGAGTGTTGTGCACGCGGGCAAAGGTCTTGAGGTTCTTTTCAAAGACACGCGCCAGCTCGCGGCTACCTGCTTCGCGGCGTTCACGCTTTTGCTCGGAAAGAAGATCAAGCGTGCCTTCGATGTTCAACTCTTCGCCATCGACCTCGAAGGTCAGGCCTGCAATGGTTTCGTCAAAGAGACGGTTCCAAGCGGCGGCGCCGACAACACTTTGGTCGTGCAGGAATTTCTCGAGCTCGTCCGAAAGCTGATAAGGTTTCATCGCACGCATACGGTCAAGAACAGGTCTGTATCGCGCAAGATCGGCGTTTTCGGACATGACTTGGGTGTAGCGTTCGTCCTCGATGCGATTGAACTCGAGGCTCCAGAACACCAGAGGGGTCGTGTATACGGTGATCTTGTCCTGAAGGTCGGACATGAATTTGGCGCGATCGGGATCGGTGGTGATCTGGTAATAGCGCAGACCCGCAAAAGACATCAGACGCCCCGCGATGATGTCGATCTGCTCGTAACGCTTGATCGCGTTCAAAAGATCAGCGGCGGAAAGGGTCGAGAGTTTGCCTTCGTAGTCGGCGGCGAAGGAGGCGCAGGCCGCTTCAAGCCAGTCGATGTCCCGCTTGATTTCGGCGCAATCAGTCGAAGGGTAAAGGTCCGTGAGATCCCACTCGGGAAGAGGGCCAAGAGATTTACCGCCGGAAGCGTTTGCGTCGAATAGGGGAGAATGCTTGGTCATCTTTGCCTCTTTGTTCTTTGGTTCCCCTCAAGATAGGAGGCAAGGGCACAAGAGAAAAGGCACCATCGTTCATATGGTGCAAAAGAAAAGCGGCAGAGAGGACCCTGCCGCTTTCATCATCGGTTATCTGCGCCCATCAGGGGCGATAGTCGGTGTCCTCGGAAATCGCGAAGCGGCCATTGCGCACTTTGGCGATACGGCCCTCACGCAGAAGGGTGCCAAAGGCCCGAAGACTGTCTTCGCGGTCAAAAGTGTCGATTTCCATCAGCTTGCGCATGACTTGCGGGCGGGAAAAATCTTCGAGCCCTTCGACAAAGGTCGTGTGCGCGGCCGCAGCTTCAAGAAGCTCCTCGATGCTTTGTGCGCCCATGTCGGATGCGAATTGCGCAAAGCCCGAGGCATCTTGCTCGATCTCCTCTTTGCGGACCGCGTTGCTCTGGACGGCGATGCGACGCGGCATCACGGGAAGACCGGGCTTTGGGGCCTCGACAGGGGCGACGTCGACGCGCTGGCTTGCCACAAGCTTGAGCGGGGCAGGGCGCGGGCGCTCTTCCTCGGCTTTGGCCGAGCGGGGGCGAACCACCTGATCGAGAACGCGGCGGAAGGGATTTTCACGCGTTTCTTCGGTTTCCTGCTTTTCGCCCAGCAGGCGCGCCGCCTCGGTGGCGGCAACAGCAGCCTTGAGTTGCGAGAACGCTTCGCGGCGACGATTGGATTCGGGCTCGCGCAAGTGCTCATCGGCACGATCAGCGATCCGGTTCACGTCATCCGATTGATCAGGGGCACGGTCAAGAAGGGCGCGGCCCATACGGCGCAGTGGGTTCTTGGACGGGGCAGGGGTATGCACCGGAGCTTCGTCATAGTCTTCTTCGAAGGTGTCGGTTTCTTCTTCGGCGACGAAGTCTTCTTCATCGTCGAAATCGTCTTCCTCTGCGTCCTCTTCGATTTGCGAAAGCTCGCGCAACAGCTCGGCCTCTTCCTCATCCGAAAGGGCAACAGAGGTCACATCGAATTCATCAAGCCCGTCAAGATCAGCAAGATTCACCTCTTTTTTGGCAGCGACAGCGGGAGTCTCTTCTTCAAGATCGTCCTCGGCGTCGGCAAAGATCGAGGTATCGCTCGACTCGACTGTCAGGGTGCGTTCGAAGTCTTCGCTTGCGCGTTTCATCCGAATGACGCGGACGCGGTTGCGGGCAAGAGCGCGAAGGTCTTTGGGTGCTTCTTCCGCCTGCGGTGCAGGGGCCTCGGGGGCTACGGCTGCGGCGATCTCTTGGAGGAGGCTGTCGTCTTCGGCGGTCTCTTCTTCCTCGGGGTCTTCGTCAGCGAGGTCCTCGAGCGTCTCGGGCTCTTGCTCGGGTTCGTCGAGATCAGCGGTCAGGCGGTCCAGAAGGGCATCTTCTTCCTCAACCTCTTCGTCGAATTCTGCGTCCTCTTCGTCAATGTCGGCAAGCTCAAGCTCTTCGGGCGCCTCGCCCTCGTCTTCTTCGTCGACATCGGAGAGGATCGCAGCGATGCTCGTATCATCTTCGAGCGTTTCTTCTAGAACGGGCTCTTCAGAAACAACTTCAGCAACAGGGACAGCCGCGCCTTGGGTTTCTTGTGCGGTTTCTTCATAGCCGAAGGTGAGCGTATCGATCTCTTCCGCTTCGACAAACTCTTGCGAGGGTGCAAGATCCTCGATGAATTCGGCGGGTTGAACAGCCGATTTGCCGACGACGGAACGGATGCGCTGCAATTTGGCAGCAACACTCTCTGACGGCATCGGGGCAGTACGCGGCATCGCCGCAGCAGGCTGAGCCATAGCCGCAGGGGGCATCGTGGGCTCGGCTTGGGAAACCGGAGCAGACGCAACGCGAGCAGGAGTTGCGGCTACTTGGGCTCGTGGCATGGTGGCGTCGGCAGCGCGGAGGTGAATCCCTCCATCGCTCATCCGCGCTTCAACGCGACGGGCAATCTCTCGTTCAGCAATACGAGCGAGCATTTCGGCATCGGGTGTCGGGGGCTCCGCACCGAAGTAACGGTCATCGGCCGCAAGATCACGGAAGTATTCCGCAATCGCCTTCATCGTATCGAAGGAGTCATCGAATCCTTCGAGTGTGCACGAGAAGGTGCCGTATGAAACTGTTAAGACTTTACTCGATCCGACCATTGGATCCTCGCTCTTTTACAAACTCTGTTCAGTGGTTTTACCATTGATTGGATTGATTTCTGGAACAAAACCAAGAAAAGAGCGGGATTATTTCAAGGCCATATTGTGGCAAAGTCACCCAAAAACGGGGGTTTTTACGTTGAATATCATGATTCTGGTCGAAAATGATCCCGTTTTGGTTGTGGGGGGCGGTGAAGCCGATCCACAGGACGTCCGTGACTTTGCGATTCTGGCTTCGGTGGTTGTTGCGGCAGATGGGGGGGCAAAGGCGCTGGGCGCGGCGGGGCTTCGACCGCACCATGTTATCGGCGATCTGGACAGCCTTGCGCCGCAGGACCGCGAGGCTTTTGCCGATGTGCTTCATCACGTGTCCGAGCAATCGACGACCGACTTCGAGAAATGTGTTTCAAGGATCACGTCTCCACTCATCTACGCTTTGGGCTTTACGGGCGGGCGGGTCGATCATTTCCTCTCGGTCGTGAATGTCATGGCGCGTTATGCCGACAAACGGATCATCCTTGTGGGGCCGGAGGATGTTTCGGTCGTGGTGCGCGGAACGCTTGCGCTCTCGCTCAATACAGGGACGCGGCTGTCGGTCATGCCGCTCGAAGCGCTGACCTGCGAGACACAGGGCTTGCGCTGGAACCTGAGCGGTCAGAGGCTTGATCCATTGGGCCTAACGTCGATCTCCAACGAAACACTGGACGGTAGCCAGCGTATTACGCTTTCGGGGCTTGCGCTGCTGAGCGTGCCGCGCGCATCGCGCTCCGTTCTGGAGGAGGCGCTCTAGGCTCTGTTCTGGCCGCTTGGTGGAAGCGTGACCGAAGCGCTGCGGGCGGTCATCCGTTCGCGATGCACGATATAAAGTCCCGACGAGACAATGATCGCGATCCCTGTCCAGGTAAGAAGGTTCGGGAAGTCCTGAAAGATCAGGAACCCGAGGATCGCAGCGCTTACAATCTCGAGGTAGTGAAGGGGCGCAAGAGTGGCCGAAGGCGCAAAGCGCAGCGCATAGGTCATCAGGCCATGCGAGGCGGCAGAGCATGCTCCGACACCGAAAAGCCAGACCCAGAAAATGCCCTCTGGCATCACGGGATCAAGCGTCGGAATGGCGGTGATGTCCGCAATCCAAGTAATCGGAACACAAATCGCGGTCGCCACGGTTGCCGTGTGGAACTGCATCGGGAGCGGGTGGATCTTGCGGCTCAGTCCCCGCGTGACAAGCATATAGAGCGCAAAGAGCACCGCGGTTCCAAGCGGGAAGAGCGCCCAATACCCAAAAGCGCTGAAACTTGGCTGGATGACCAGAAGCGAGCCGCCGAAGCCGACGACCGAGGCGGCGATGCGGCGCGGACCGACTTCGTCACCGAACAGGAACTTACCGAGGATCAAAAGGATGAAGGGTTCGACAAAGGCGATGGCCAGCGCATCTGCGATCGGCATCCGCGAAACAGCGGCCACAAAGCAATAGGTCGATCCGATCAGGCAAAGCGCCCTTAGGGTCATCTGGCCCAAGAGCCGTGGATCAAGCCGAAGCCCGAAACCCATGATCATGCAAACAGGCGCCATGATCGCGGCTTGCACGATAAAGCGCGCGGTTGTGATCTGACCGACGGGGATCGTCTCGGCTGCGAGTTTTGCAAAGGCATCGAGCATAGGCGCGATGACACAAAACCCGATCATCAGGGCAATTCCGAGAGGGACGCGGTCGGTCATAGTCTAGGCCATCAGCAATTGGGAACATTGACGGCAAGGCCGCCAAGAGATGTTTCCTTGTATTTGCTGTGCATGTCCATGCCTGTTTGCCGCATTGTCTCGATTGCAGCGTCGAGTGGCACGAAGTGCTTGCCATCCCCGCGTAGGGCGAGTGATGCCGCTGAAACCGCTTTGATCGCGCCCAGTCCGTTGCGTTCGATGCAAGGCACCTGAACCAATCCTTTGACGGGATCGCAGGTCATACCGAGGTGATGTTCAAGCGCGATCTCTGCTGCGTTTTCGACCTGTTCGGGGGTGCCGCCCAGAACCGCGCAAAGCCCTGCAGCAGCCATGGCGGACGCGCTTCCGACCTCGGCCTGACATCCGCATTCCGCCCCCGAGATCGAGGCGTTGAACTTGATCAGCCCGCCGATGGCTGCAGCCGTCAAAAGGAAATCGGGAATATTGCGCTCGCTCGCGCCCGGCACATGGTCGAGCCAATATCGGATGACGGCGGGAACGACCCCTGCTGCGCCATTGGTCGGTGCGGTGACGACTTGGCCCCCTGCCGCGTTTTCCTCGTTCACCGCCATCGCATAGACCGACATCCAATCGTTGATCGTATGTGGCGCAACAAGGTTCATGCCGCGCTCTGCCATCAGGCTTTGATAGATCGACGGCGCACGGCGACGCACCTTGAGACCACCGGGGAGAATGCCTTCGGGCGCGCTGAGGCCGCGATTGATACAGGCGTTCATCACGTCCCAAATGCGGGCAACACCCCTGTCGAGCGCCGCACTGCCGCCGCGGGAGTGTTCGTTGGCGCGTTTCATGTCTGCAATGCTCTTGCCGCTTGCGGCCGCCATGTCGAGCATTTCCGCAGCGGACTTGAATGGGAAGGGAACGGGTGGCCCGTTGTCGGTGGCTTGCCCAGCGGCAAGCTCCTCGGCGGTCAGGACAAAGCCGCCGCCGATGGAGTAATAGACCACTTCGGCGATTACGTCGCCTTGGGTATCGACGCCGCGAAGGATCAGCCCGTTTGCATGGCCTTCGAGGTTGGGGCCGTAGTCGAAGACGAGATGGTCTTTTGGATTGAAGTCGAGCGTGCCCAGACCCTCGACATGGATCGTGCCCTCGGAGTTGATGCGGGCAAGCTCGGTTTCCGCGCGCTCGGCATCATAACTGTCGGGCATGAAGCCGGCGAGACCGAGGATAACGGCGCGGTCCGTTGCATGTCCGACCCCCGTAAAAGCGAGCGAGCCATGCAGCGAAGCGCGCAGGCCGTGGACGCCAAAGGGGAGCTTCCTGAGATGCTCGAGGAAGCGTGCGCCCGCAACCATTGGCCCCATTGTATGAGAGGAAGACGGGCCTATGCCCACTTTGAACATGTCAAAGACTGAAAGAAACATCGCGCACCTCGTTTGTTGTCCCTAACCTAGGTCGCGCCAACCGCGAAAGCTGTCCGAATGCGACATAGTCGTGCTCAAAGGCGCAGTCGCGTATTTTGGCTACGGAAATTGCGATCCGATGCGGGCTTTTGTCTCTCGCACCTTTGGTGAAATGTTCCTATAACGCCTGTGAACCAATTGCGGAGCTGCCCCATGACCGGTGAACTTTCCCCTATCGACAAAGCCAAATTCGTCGCCGCAAAGCGCGCGGCCCAATATGTCGAGAGCGGAATGCGCGTCGGGCTAGGAACAGGGTCTACGGCGGCTTGGCTGGTCAAATGCCTTGGCGAAATGGTCCAGAACGAAGGTCTTCGGATCAAGGGAGTTCCGACCTCGACCCGCACCGCGCAGCTTGCCCGCGAAGTCGGGATCGAAGTCATCAGCCTTGACGAAGCCAAGTGGCTCGACGTGACGATCGACGGCGCGGATGAATTCGACCGCAATCTAAATCTGATCAAAGGCGGTGGCGGGGCCCATCTTCAGGAAAAGATCGTGGCAACAGCATCGGACCAGATGATCGTCATTGCCGATGTCTCCAAATCGGTCGAGACGCTCGGTGCTTTCCCGCTCCCGCTCGAGGTGATCCCTTTCGGTTGGCAGACCACGAAAACAATCGTTGAAGAAGCTCTGATCGGCATGGATGTAATGGGGCGCGATGTCTCGCTGCGCATGAACGGTGACCGTCCCTTTATCACGGATGAGGGCAATCATATCCTCGATCTGCATCTCAACCGCATCGGCAACGCCCGCCAGCTCAGCCTTGTGCTTAACCAGATCCCGGGTGTCGTCGAGAACGGGCTTTTCATCGACATTTGTGACGCAGTCGTCATCGGTTACGGCGACGGACGCGTGGAAGTGCGCGATATCAACGCAGGTTCGGTTGAAGAGAGCAAATTCGACTTTCTCGAGAACGATAATCTTTTCACCGATATTTCCGACTGAACCTTGCGCCTCTTGACGGCGCAAGTCGAGGCGACCATCTGCTCGGAGGCAGCGGGTGGCCGACAAAGGGCCTCCACAAGACAAACGGAGTGAGACACATGGCCTTTGATTACGATCTTTTTGTCATCGGGGGCGGCTCGGGCGGCGTGCGCGCGGCGCGTGTGGCCTCTGCGACCGGAGCCAAAGTCGCGCTTGCCGAAGAATACCGGATGGGCGGGACCTGTGTGATCCGTGGCTGTGTGCCCAAGAAACTCATGGTCTTTGCTTCCGAGTTCAACGAGGCCATGTCCGATGCGCGTGCCTATGGCTGGGACGTGCCTGACGGGACGTTCAACTGGCTCGAATTCCGAGGTAAACTCCATGCCGAGCTTGACCGTCTCGAGGGCGTTTATCGCCGCCTTCTCGATGGCTCCAATGTCGAAATTTTCGACGCCCGCGCCACGCTCAAGGACGCGCATACCGTCACGCTGAGCACGGGGCAGACCTTTACCGCCAAGCATATCCTCATTGCAGTCGGCGGTCGTCCGAGCGTTCCCGAGATGGAAAACGCGGACCTCGGCATTACGTCAAACGAGATTTTCCTTTTGGACGAACTGCCGAAATCGATCCTGATCGTCGGGGGAGGGTATATCGCCTGCGAGTTCGCGGGTATCCTCAACGGTCTTGGTGTCGAGGTGACGCAGTATTACCGAGGTGAACAAATCCTGCGCGGTTTCGACGGAGAGGCACGCGGGCTGATTGCCGATCAAATGAAAGAGCGCGGCGTCGATCTTCATTGCGGCGTGAATATCCTCTCGATGGAAAAGCAGGGCGATCAAATCTGCGTCAAAGGCACGAACGGCGTCGAAAAGCTGTTTGATCAGGTGATGTTCGCAACCGGCCGCTCGCCCAACACCCAAGGGCTCGGGCTTGAGGAGGTCGGTATCAAGACAGGTCGCAAGGGCGAGATCGTCGTCGATGAGTATTCGCAGACGAATATCCCTTCGGTCTTTGCCATCGGCGATGTTACCGACCGTGTGCAATTGACGCCGGTCGCAATCCGCGAGGCGATGGCCTTTGTCGAGACCGTGTTCAAAGGCAACCCGACGGCGGTCGATCACGAGTTGATCCCTTCGGCGATTTTTACCCAGCCCGAATACGGCGTCGTCGGCCTTTCCGAAGAGGATGCTGCCGCCAAAGGTCCGATCGAGGTCTATGTGGCGTCGTTCAAGCCGATGCATCATGCTTTTGCGGGGCGCAGCGACCGTGTGCTGATGAAACTCATCGTTTGCGCCGATACCCGCAAGGTTCTGGGCTGTCATATTGTGGCCGACCATGCCGGCGAGATGATCCAGATGGTGGGGATCGCGGTGAAGATGGGCGCAACTAAAGAAGACTTTGATCGGACGGTGGCGGTTCATCCGACCATGGCCGAAGAACTCGTAACCATGAAAGCGCCGACGCGGACCGCTTGAATTTCGTGTGGAAACACACATCTTTGAGGGAACGCAGGTGACTGACGCAAGTAAGGGATAAGGAATTATATGTCTGGAAATAATGGCGGCCCCTGGGGTGGAGGCAACAGAGGCGGATCGGGCGGCGGCGATGATGATCGCGACCGCGGCCAGAACGGCGGGCGTCGACCCGGCGACGGTCAGGGGCAGATCCCCGAAATCGACCAGATTGTGAACAAAGGCCGCGAACAGCTTCGCGTGCTCATGGGCGGTGGCGGCGGCGGCAATGGCCGGCGTCCGATGAACGGTGGCCCGAATGGTCCCCAGATCACGCGCGGCGGTATCGGGCTCGGGGTTCTCGGCGCTGTTGCGCTTTGGGCCTTTGCCTCGTTCTATACGGTCAAGCCCGAAGAACAATCGGTCGAGCTTTTGCTTGGCAAACCCTATTCGATCGGTAATCCGGGTCTGAACTTTGCGCCATGGCCCATCGTGACCCGTGAAGTGATCGCGGTCACGACCGAACGCACCATCGAGATCGGAGCGAGCCGCACCGGCCAGGAAGCAGGCCTGATGCTGACGGGTGACGAGAATATCGTAGACATCGACTTTCAGGTGGTCTGGAACATTTCCGACCCCGAGGCGTATCTCTTCAATCTCGCCAACCCTGCCGCAACAATCGAAGCCGTGGCCGAGTCCGCGATGCGTGAAATCATCGCGCAGTCCGAGCTTGCGCCCATCCTTAACCGTGATCGCGGTGTCATCGCCGAGCGTCTTAAGGATCTTATTGTTTCGACACTCGCCGGCTATAACAGCGGCGTAAATATCGTCCGTGTAAACTTTGACAAAGCGGACCCGCCCGAGCCGGTTATCTCGGCGTTCCGCAAGGTGCAGGACGCGGAGCAGGAGCGTGACCGTCTCAAGAATGTGGCAGATGCTTATTCGAACCGCGTCGTTGCGCAGGCGCGCGGTGAAGCTGCACAGATCCTCGAACAGGCCGAAGCTTACCGCGCCGAAGTCATCAACCGTGCAGAAGGTGATGCAAGCCGCTTCTCGGCAATCCTTGCCGAATACCGTCTCGCACCGGAGGTCACGCGTGAGCGTCTTTACCTCGACATGATGCAAGAGGTTCTTGGTAAGTCGAATATCGTCCTTCTTGAGGACGGTGAGGGTGGCTCGGGTGTCGTGCCCTATCTTCCGCTCAACGAGATCAACCGTAACCGAACCACTACGACGGGAGGGTCGAACTAATGCGTAAATCTGCTTTGTTGATCCCCGCGCTTGTCGTGGTTGTCGCCGGTCTTTTGTCCTCGCTCTACATCGTGGATGAACGCCAAAAGGCTCTGGTGCTGCAATTCGGTCAGATCGTGACTGTAAAAGAAGATCCCGGTCTCGGGTTCAAGATTCCGTTGATCCAGCAGGTTGTCTATTACGATGACCGCATTCTAAGCCGCGATATGGCCTCGCTCGAAGTCACGCCTTCGGATGATCGCCGTCTGATCGTGGATGCCTTTGCGCGTTATCGGATCGCCGATGTGCGCCAGTTCCGTCAGGCTGTCGGTGCGGGTGGCGAAGAGTTTGCCGCATCGCGTCTCGACTCGATCCTGCGTGCCCAGACCCGCGAAGCCTTGGGTTCGGTGACGTCGAATGATATTCTTTCGACGGATCGTGCGGC
>JALRIK010000092.1 GCA_023255435.1 Marivivens sp. | reverse complement strand
GCTCCTTTTGCAGTCCAATCACCCTTTGCATTAGGAAAATACTTTTCGATCCGCTGGATTGCATGTTCTGCGAGCTTACGGAAAGTCGTGATCTTACCGCCAAAAACGTTGAGTAGAGGCGCGCCGCCTTGTGTCTCTAGATCAAAGACATAGTCTCGGGTGACGGCAGAGGGATTGCCAGCACCGTCGTCATAGAGTGGACGAACCCCAGAGAAGCTTTGCAGAACATCTTCTCGGCGCAGCGTCTGCTTGAAGTATTTGTTCACAGCATTCAGCAGGTAGTTGATCTCGTCCTCGTCCGCTTGAACGGCTTCAGGAGCACCTTCATACGGAATGTCCGTTGTGCCGATCAACGCCTTGTCGCCCTCATATGGGTTGATGAAGATCACACGCTTATCGAAATTCTGAACGAGATATGCTTGCTGACCCTGCCAGAATTTCGGCACGATGATGTGACTACCCTTTACCAGGCGGACATTGCGAAGGCTGTTGGTGCCCGTCACTCGGCCAATAATATCATTCACCCAAGGGCCACCTGCGTTAATGACCGCGCGCGCTTTGACCTGACGCATGGCACCCGTTTCGGTGTCGGTCATGGCGATGTCCCAAAGATCACCGTTGCGGCGCGCAGATGTACATGCAGTACGAGTTAGAACTTCGGCACCGCGTTCAGCCGCGTCCACCGCATTCAGTACGACAAGGCGCGAGTCATCGACCCAGCAGTCAGAATATTCGAATCCTTTGGTGAAATCGTTCTTTATCGGTTCGCCTTCGGGATCACGGCGCAAATCGAGCGTTCGCGTGCCTGGGAGTTTCTTGCGACCCCCAAGATGGTCATAAAGAAAGAGCCCCAAACGTACGAGCCAAGCAGGACGGTCCTGTGGAGAATGGGGGAGCACAAACCGCATCGGCCAAATGATATGAGGGGCCGAGTTTAACAGGACTTCGCGTTCGATAAGCGCCTCACGAACAAGGCGGAACTCATAATACTCAAGATACCGCAGACCGCCGTGGACCAATTTGCCTGAACGGCTCGACGTGCCTTGGGCGAGATCGTCCTTTTCACAAAGGATCACCGAAAGCCCTCTGCCCGCTGCATCACGTGCAATTCCTGCTCCGTTAATGCCGCCACCGATAACAAAGAGATCGACAGTTTGAGTCATTTTCACTCTCCCTTGGACTGCACGCCATATGTCTCGAACCCGCGTGCAGTTTCTTCGATTTCAGCATCTGTGAGGATATGCCCGCCACCGATGGCGAGCGCGTGGTAATACTGATGTGCCAACGCTTCGAGTTCACCAGCAAGCCACATGGTACGTGTCAGATCTTTGCCCGCGACAACCATGCCATGGTTTGCCATCAAGCATCCGCTGCGTCCGTTCAGCGCCTTGAGAATATTCTGCGAAAGCTCGGACGTGCCATAGAGCGCATAATCGGACACACGGATTTCAGGCCCGCCAAAGGCCGCAATCATATAGTGGATCGCTGGGATCGGCTTGCGGGCAATTGCAAGAATGGTCGAGAATTGTGCGTGTGTATGTACCACAGCATTTGCGTCAGGACGATTGCGGAGGATGTCCTTGTGGAACCGCCATTCGGACGAAGGTTTGTGGGTACCTTCCCATTCGCCGCCGTCGTCCTCCAGCGACATGCGCGCCATCATGCTCCCGTCCAACTGGTCGTAGGGAACGCCCGAAGGCGTGATGAGCATCTCGTTGCCATCGCGCACGCTAATGTTGCCTGATGCGCCTCGGTTTAGGCCCTCTCGTTCGAGCCGTTTGCATGCAGCAACGATGTCGTCAGCAATACTCATCAACAGGGGTTCCTTGCTGGCTCGCCTGCTATGTAGCGGCGGACTTCTTCTGCGGCTTGCTCGGCGGCAAATGTCACGGTGCGCATTGAGGCACCCGCTATATGCGGGGTGAGTGTCACATTGGGGAGCTGGAGCAACGGCCAATCGGTCGGCACTGGCTCGATCGCAAAAGTTTCGAGCATCGCTGACCCGATCTCTCCTGCAACGAGCGCCTCATAAAGATCATCATAATTACAAAGCGGACCCCGCGCCGTATTCACAAAGAGCGCATCTTTTTTCATCTTTTTGAAAGCTTCGGCATTCATGAGACCGCGCGTTTCTTCGCTTACACGGGGATGGAGCGTGACCACATCAGACTGCTCAAGGAGCGTGTCGATACTAACATGCGAAACCATGTCGTCTTGGGCGTCCTGTGGCGAAAGCTGCACATAGGGATCACAAACCAGAACGCGCGTCCCAAACGCGCGGAGCAGTCGCACGACTTTGGTTCCGATATTGCCGTAGCCCACGACACCAACCGTCATTTCACTTAACTCGCGCCCCGTCACATCGGCGCGGTAAAGATCGCCGCGCCAGTTGCCGGCTCGGAGCGACTCGTGACCTTCGCGAATTTTGCGTGTCTCGCTGAGGATTGCACCAATGGTGAATTCGGCAACTGCAGAAGCATTACGCCCAGGTGTATTAACAACAAGAACACCGTGGTCGCGCGCCGCCTGCATATCAATGTTCACAGGTCCGCCGCGAGAAACGGCGATCATCTTAAGGCTCGGAAGACGCTCAAACATAGAGCGTGACATTGGGGCGAGTTGGGTCACAAGGATCTCTGCATCGCCGACAAACTCGACCACATCGTCTGCTGTGCCAAAATACTCCTTGAGCCCGTCCATACCCTCTACGGCGTAGCCGTGCTCCATCGGCTCGTCAGGCCAATTATCCTTGCGCGTTTTGATTTGAACTTGGTCGCCACATGCGTCCTTGAGCGCCGTTTCAAAGGCTTCTGGCAACATAAAGAGGTCGCCGATAATTGCGACGGACTTAGACATTTTTCTTCTCCTGCAAGGCCGCGAGATCGGCCCAAAATGGTTCTGCTGAAATGCGAAGGTTGCGGTATGACGCAAAGAGCTCGTCATAAAGAGCCGCAAGCTTTTGATCGGGGGCTTCAGCCTCTCCCAAGGTCGGAACGACCCACTCGGCAACACAAGCGTCAATATCGGGGTATACGCCAACGGCGACCGCAGCAATCATCGCAGCGCCCGCAGCACCCGCTTCTTCTCGCGACACAGCACGAACGGGCCGGTTGAGCGCGGCCGCCATAATTCCGCGCAATCCGCGGGACCGTACCGCCCCACCCGTTAGCCGAACTTCAGGCGGGATTTCTCCCATCGTGTCATAGCAATCACGCGAAGAATGTCCGAGGCCCTCGATCACGGCCCGTACCATGTCTGGGAACCGATGGTTTGATGATAAACCATTGAAAGAAGCTCTGGCATCACTGTTGACGAAAGGTCCGCGCTCACCTGCTTCGGAAATGTAGGGATGATAGAGCATCGTTCCCGCTTTGGTTTCCGAGATCCATTGATCGATGCGTGCCACAAGTTCCGAATGGCTGATCTTTTGGCCAAAGCTCTCCATAAGATCGGCACCGACTTTGAGTAGCCAATCGATGTTGAGCGTCGAGGCCATATTGGACTGCATCTGCGCAACATACCCAGGCTTTGGTAAAACCATGACATAGCCGGTACGGCCCTCGTTCAGCTTCACGCCTGAGGCGGGTGTCGCACGCATATGCATGCCGGTCGAGCCGACAATCGTGCAGCCCGCGGCTTGCCCCGGCGTGTAGATGCCCGCACCCAAAGCGGTGCAAACCACGTCTACATAGGCAAGACTTACAGATGTTCCCGCAAGGAGGCCGGTTTGTTTCGCCGCCTCATTCGATAACGGATGAGTAGTCTGAGAGCCATCCACTATCGGTGGGAGGAGGCCGCGGCGATGGGTCAACCCAAGAAAGTCGATGACATCGTCATTATAGGAACGGCTCTCATAGTTGCCGAAGGTAAAGTTTGCTTCGGAAGGATCGGTTGCGCGCACCCCAGTGAGGTTGAGGTAGAGCCAATCTTTACAGTGAAGCGACACTTCGGTCTGATCCAACATTTCAGGACTGGTTTCGTCCATGTAGGCAAGCTGAGTACCCATCTGGCAGCAATTCAGCCCTGCCCCAGTGCTCGCGAAACGTGCAATGTCGCCATCCCTGGAGCGCAGCCGATTGACGACAGGCGCAGAGCGCGCATCGAGCCACAACCAGCCATCGGTGACTGGAGCATTGTCCCGACCGACAAGCCATGTTCCGTCCCCTTGAGCGGTAACGGCAACGGCCATGATGCGTGCGGCACCAACTTTGGCGACAAGTTCTCGCAGAGTGTAGGCGCAATCTTCCCAAGTCTGGTCAAGTGGCTGAAACGCTGCTCCATCTGCGCGCGCGGTATAGCGGTTTGGAACGGCGACGGCCGCGATTTGCTCTCCTTTTAGGGTAAAGGCCACCGACTTGATAACCGAAGTCCCCGCGTCGATGCCAATAATGAGATCACGCCCATTGTTCGTCATGCGAGTTGCGCTCCATGCGAAAGAGCCTGCCCAGTCTCTGCGTCAAACACATGAAGGTCATTTGGGTTCAAATGTACTCGAATTTCCGACCCAAGTGCCACATCGGTGAAATCGTGTTCGACAAGAACAATCGAAGCACCAGCAAAGCGTGCCGCAATATGGGTTTGGTCGCCCAGCCACTGGTTGGCCTCTACGGTCGCGGGGGCACCTTCGGCGCTACGCTGAACAGCATATGGACGGACACCAAGCACAATCTGACGGCGCGAAAGCATCGCTTGTCGGACGTCCGCGGAAAAATCTTTCGCCGGATATTGAAGATCAAGACCACCCTGAAGATCAAAATGTATCTGATCGCCCGTGTCGGAGACGACCGCAGGGAAAACGTTCATCGGCGGTTCGCCAACGAAGGTGCCCGTAAAGAGGTTCGCGGGAGCCTCCTTGATCTCTTCGGGGCTTGCGAATTGTTGCAAAACGCCGCCCTCCATGACAGCGATGCGGTCGGCCATCGCGTTGGCCTCTGTCTGGTCGTGGGTCACAAGGATCGCCGTAAGGCCGCGCTCTTTAATATAATGCTTGATACGACCGCGCAGGAGAGTGCGAAGCTGCGGCTCAAGCTGGCCCATCGGTTCGTCCAAAAGATGGAGGTCAGCATCGCGGACCAGAGCGCGCGCCAGCGAAGCACGCTGCTGTTGCCCGCCGGAAATAGATGTTGGGAAACGGTCGAGAATGTCAGTAATCTCGAGCATTTCAGACACTTCTTTGACCTTTGCTGCAACCTCAGTTTCGCTCAGTTTCGCGGCCTTGAGCGCAAACGCGATATTTTCGCGGACCGTCACAGTTGGGTAAAGCGAATAGCCCTCGAAAGCCATTGCCACATTGCGCTTAACAGGAGGAAGCTTTTGGATTTCTCGACCAGCAAGAGTGATCGTCCCGCGGCTCGTGTCCTCGAAACCGGCAACCATGCGAAGCGTCGAGGTCTTGCCGCAGCCCGAAGAGCCAAGAAGCGCGATAATCTCGCCCTTGTGCACATCCATATTGATGTTGCGAACGGCATGAACGCCTTTGTCGATGGCACCGTAGAATTTGTCGACAGCTTTAAGGCTGAGTTGAACAGTCATTATGCTGCTCCCTGAGCTTGTTGGGTTTTAAGCGGATCAATCCGCAGTCCGCTCTGGCGATCAAAGAGATGGATGTTTTTGGCATCCACTTTGATCCATGCCGTGCCTGACGATGGAGCCGGCGCTCCGGCAGGACGCGAGATCATCACCTCGCGCTTGTTCTTGGTGAGCGCGAGCGTCACCGTTTTCTCGTTGAGTGGTGCCTCTGTCTCGATTGAGACGGGGATCGCACCCTGAGTACCTTCTTCCACAAAATGAAAAGCTTCGGGCCGAATACCAAGGACACAACTCTGACCGATGGATTGAGCGTAACCATCGTCGATCACGAGCGACTGACCCGAGAGCATGATCTGAACCCCGTCCGAGCTACGCTCTGGCGTGACATCCAAAAGGTTGATTACGGGGTCACCGAACAGTCGAGCAATTTCGACATTTGCAGGGGACATGTAAATGTCAAAGGGAGAACCGATCTGCTGGATACCCTTGCCGTTCATCACGGCAATCCGATCCCCAAGCGCCATGGCTTCTTTGTAGTCCTGCGTCACATAGATCACGGTGGCTTCTTGGTCTTTCAGAAGACGCGGAAGCTCAAGGCGCATTTCAAAACGAAGCTTTGCGTCGACGTTGCGCAAAGGGTCATCCAGAAGAAGAATATGCGGCTCGCCAGACAAAGCGCGGGCCAATGCCGTTCGTTGCTTTTGCCCGTTAGAGAGCTCTTTGGGCTTGTGATGGAGCACATGGTCGATCTTGAGAAGTCTGGCAACTTTCTCGACCGTGTGCTTGATTTGCTGTTGCCCCATTCGCTTTGCCGTCAGCGGCGCTGCAATATTTTCAGTCGCATCCATATGGGGAAAGAGAGCGAAATTCTGGAAGGCCATGCCGATCCCGCGATCTTCGGGCTCGACACCATCCATATTGCGACCATCAATCTCGATCACACCCTCGTCCAGTTCCACAACGCCGGCAATAAGGCGAAGAAGAACTGTTTTACCAGCACCCGAGGGCCCAAAGAGAACTAGGGTCTCACCTTTGTCCACTGACAAGCTCACACCGTCGAGCACTACGTCCGTTTTGAATGCTTTGACGATGTCTTTAAGAACAATAGTCATCGTTTATCCTTTCACCGCGCCAAGGCTAAGGCCTTCGACAAGGTAACGTTGTGCATAGAGAGCCAGTGCAAAGGTCGGGGCGATCGAAAGAACGATACCCGCAGCGATCTGACCGTATTGGATGCCCGACGCCGTCACAAAGGCAAGCGCCCCCACTGTCACAGGCTGTTTATCAGCCGAAGCAAGCACCAGAGCGAAGACAAAGTTGTTCCATGCAAAAATGAAAGCAAGAAGAGCTGCCGCTGCGATACCCGGCCCAGCGAGCGGCAGCGCGATCTTGCGGAAGGTCGCGCCCCACGAGTGACCCGCGATGCGGTAAGCGTATTCGACGTCCGCAGGGATGTCTTCAAAGTAGCCACGCACAATCCAAAGTATGAGCGGCAGCACGATAAGCTGATAGACCCAAATAAGACCGCCATAGGTGTTCGCGAGTCCAAGCTGTTGGAAATAGATCGTGAGAGGCAAGAGTACCAACAGCGGCGGCGCAAAGCGGAAGGATAAAAGCGTAAAGGCGATGTCCTCTGAACCTTTGAACTTGAGGCGCGCAAACGCATAGGCCGCAGGCACACCAAGCACGAGACCAATGGCAACCGAAGCAGTCGATAGGAAGAAGCTGTTGAACAGGTTCTTCATAAAGGCAATTTCAAGGATACCCGCGCTCGTTTCGAGTTTGCCGGTGATCAGAGCCATGTAGTTTTCGAGCGTTGGCGTGAAAACCATACTCGGCGGCATACGCAAGATCGTTTCGTTGGTCTGAAAGCTCATCAAGATGATCCAAAAAATCGGAAACATGAAGAAGAGGATCACAAGGGTGATAGCGATGCCGCGAAGGGCGCGTTCAATCGGGTTTACGGATTCCATTTCGGCCTCCTTACGCGTCGCCGCGCTGCTTCTCGCGCAGCCGCAACCAGTTTTTGATAAAGATGTTCGACAAGAAGTAGGTGATCGCCCAAAGGATCATGAGAAGCGCCGAGGATCGGCCCACGTTCGTGGACTGGAAGAAGTTCAGATAGGCTTCGACCTGAAACACGGTGAGCTTGTCACCCGGACCGCCTTGGGTCATCGCATAGATAATGTCGAACTGCTGAATGGACTCGATTACACGAAAGAGCGTCGCGGTGAGCAAGAACGGAGTGAGCATCGGCAGGGTGATGCGCCAGAACACAAAAAGCCGCGGAACACCATCGAGCGCGGCAGCCTCAAACGGTTGCTTGGGCAGCGAGCGAAGTCCGGCGAGCAATAGGATCATGATAAAGGGCGTGTAGACCCAGATATCGACGATCACGACAGTCATCATTGCAGTCTTGGGATCCGAGGCCCAACGGAAATCCTCGAGCCCGATGAGCGAAGCATAATAGCTCAAAATACCAAAACCAGGGTTGGTCATCAGCTTCCACATGAGTGAGGCAAGCGCAGGTGCCGTCATGAGCGGCATCAAAAGCATGATCGACACAAAGTTATTAAAGCGGTTCCGCCTTTGGAGCAGGAGCGCAATTCCCAAACCAAGTAGAAGCTCAAGCGCGACGGTTGAAAACGCATAGGTCATCGAAACCTTGAGCGTGTTCCAGAAGGCGCTATCGGTCATGAAATTGAGATAGTTTTCACCCCAGTTAAAGCCGCGGTTCCAAGGCTGGGACATGCGGTAGCGCTGAAGCGAATACCAAATTGCAGTAACGAATGGGACAAGAATGCCAATGCAAGTCAGAAGTGCGGGCAGACTGAGCAAATAAGGCAGCATTCTGCGGCTGACTTTGAAACGGCGTGGGCGCTGAGCGCTAATCGTCGCATCGGACATGAGACGTTTCTCCTTTGGCCCCCAAGAATTTGGACGCCAAGCTCTCGAGTGGTTGTTTTTGGGAGTGGCGGGTTAGGGTCCGAGCTTTGCCCGGACCCTAGGGAGCGGTTTAGAGACCAGCTTCGTTTAGCTGCTTATTGACCGACTCTGCGAGCATATCGAGGCCTTCGTCCACAGGAACTTCGTTCGCGACCATCTTCTGGAGCGTCGCCGCCCATTCCGTGGTGAGATCGAAGAACAGCGGTTGAGCAGTGAACTTGATCGACGCACCCGGAGCCGAAACGTCGTGCATTTCAACGTAGCCAGGATAGGAGTTCGATAGCTTGTTGCGGAACATCTCATCTGCCCAAACGCTAGAACGTGCGGGGTTTACAAGGTCCATCTCGCGTGCACCAAAGAGGTCATGCTCAGGACCGGTAACCCACTGGAGGAAGTACCAAGTCGCATCCTTTTGTTTGGAGAACGAGGACATGGACATCGACCAGATCCAGATATTCGGTGTCGGAGCGGCTGCATCGGGGTTGGCCTTGAATGCCGAGAATGCAAGGTTGCCGGCTTCTGCATTGCCAGGGCCGTTCATGAAGTAGCCAAGGATGTCTGCATCGAACATCATCGCTGACTTGCCGCTACCTACGTCCGTGCCAACCTGATACCAAGTGTGGGTCGACCAGTCCGGTGCGCCCGAGTCTTGGATCATCTTTACCCACTTAGAGTGGAAGTCCTTGGATACGTCCGTGTTCATTGCAGCGGTAAGCTTGCCATCGGCACCAACGTTGAGGTCAACCTGACCAAAGTTGGTGTAGCCGGAGAGGAAGCCCGGGTGGATAGTTGCCCAAGAGCGCGAGCCACGGACGCCGATACCATAGCCGCCGTCAATTGCAGCGCCAGCAGCAGCCGCAGTGCCCATGAGTTCGTCAATGTTGGTCGGAACTGCAAGACCGTTCGCATCAAAGATGCGCTTGTTGTAGGTCAGGTTGTTCTGCTCGTATGCAAGCGGGATACACCACTGTTTTGCGTCGTCCGAACCCAGAGCACCGCCTGGGCGACCGTTCCATGCACAAGACTTGCGAACACCTTCAAGAACGTCTTCCCAGTTGTAGTCGGGGTTAGTCTTGTCCGCGTCGTGGATGAATTCGTTCAAGTCATCACACCAACCGGCCGGACCATAGGTCCAAGTCATGTAAGCGCCGGTCATGAAAGCATCATATTCAGACGACCCTGACGACAATGCCGCAGTCACCTTGTCGAAGTAGACATCCTCTGGGAAAACATCGTATTGGACGTCCATACCGGTGAGAGCTTTGAAATTCTCAAGGTTCGCGATCATAGCGTCGGTATAGGGGTGCTTGTTGAGAAGAAGCTTAATGCTGGTACCATTATGCTTTTTCCAGTCGAAACCGTTTTGCGCAAGCGCTTCGGTTGCGGCTGCGTTGACAAGCACCCCGGCTGTTGCCGTGGTCACGCCAAGAGCGGTCATTCCTTTGATCAGTTCGCGGCGGCCGATCTTACCGGCGATAAACGCCTCGGCTAGCTGCTTTTCTTTCTTAGACATTACGTCTCCTCCCTTTTGCCCTCTGGTTGGGGCTACTGGTTTAAGAGCGCATGAACCGTGCGCTCATCGGTGATGAGGCCGCTAAGGCAGCCGCTCATCAGGACAGATCGGATTGCGCCGATCTTCTCTTTGCCACCTGCGACAGCGACAATCTTTGTGCTGCGCGGGGTCTCCAGCCCCACAGACAGCGTGCGATCAGTCAGCGTGGTCTCGACCCGCTTTCCATTCGCATCAAAGAAATGACCGAGCAGTTCTCCTATCCCACCGCGATCAATCACCTCTTGAATTTCATCGGTCTCAATCATGCCCGAAGACACGAGAGAGGCATCTGGTTTCGTAGTTCCGATACCAACGATCTTGAGCTCTGATTTCGCGGCAAGATCGAACACAGTAGAAACGCCCCGCTGGCTCAGTAGGATCTCACGATCCTCGACCGAATTGGCGAAAAACGGCACAGGCATCACATAGGCGGTGCCACCCGTTCGTTCGGCGAGGCGCGTCATCACATCGTGAGGCGTCGCCGAATAGTTGCGCGTCAGCCCGCCCAGGAGCGACACAAACTGACATCCACGGGCATCAAACGTGGGAAGTTCTGAAACCGACGCGGCAAGCGTCCGCCCGTGGCCAATCCCGATAGATCCGTACTGACCGCTTTCAATCTCGCGCTTGATGTAGGACGCTCCGGCAATCGAGAGCGTCCGGATCGGAAGACCTTCTTCACCCAAGTCGGGCGCGACCTCGCAAATATCGAGGTTGAACTTCGATGCAAGCTCCTGCTCCAAAGCGATGCACTCGGCGATCCCGCCGTGGATAGAAACCTTGACTGCACCTTCTTGAACTGCTCGAGCGATGAGACGATGGGCCTTAACCGAAGGAACACCGAGCTTCTTGGCAACTGCGGCCTGAGTGTGACCAGCAACGTAGTGAAGCCATGCCGCGCGGATCGCGAGGCTCGCTTCAACATCAATGCTGGTTTCGTCTCTCGCCACGACTATCCCCCGAAGTGTCTTTGGCCCAAGTTAAACATGAAGTGAAATTTTTTTCACTATGTGTAATTTATTGCACAAGGTAATTTCGTGCGTCAATACAAAGACCACGCCGCACTGCGGAAAATCGTAAATTCCGAAAAAAATATTTATTTACAAATATTTGAGGCTTCCATCGTTTTACCAGAGCCAAGCGAACATCATTAAGTGCCCGCCCGCGCCTGAAATACTGCAACTGCAAAGATGTGACGAGAACTTGGGATTCGTTGAGACAAGCACTAATGGCGCGCGGGGTGCTATCAGACTAATTCGAACTCGTCTCCGTTTGTCGCTCAACCAAGTCTTCAGATCGCACCAAGTTGGCGCCACTCGGCGAGAGCCGCGGCGCGTAAGGCCTTAAAGTTGACACGGCTGCAGTGGTGTCGTTCCTGATTGAAGTGATTGTGGACG
>JALRIK010000091.1 GCA_023255435.1 Marivivens sp. | reverse complement strand
CTAAGCCCGTTTCGAGGTCACACCGTCTTTGCGTTAGCGCGTTCCCGCATCCGCCGGAGCGCGAGGGCGGCAATGAACATCGTGATCATAACGAGAACGATGGTCGGTGCAGGGGCGGCGTCTAGCCAGAAGGAGGCATAAATTCCGATGACCCCCGATCCCCAAGCCGTTGCAATCGCGGTCAGCATCATCGTCTCGAAACGCCGCGCGAGCAGAAAAGCGATTGCGCCCGGGGCGATGAGATAGGCAACCGAGAGGATAATGCCGACCGAGGAAAGCATCGCCACAATCGTTGCAGAGAGGATTGCAAGCAGCCCATAGTGCAATAACCCCGTGCGCAGTCCCATCACCTTGGCCTGAACGGGATCAAAGCTGTGGGCCAGGAAATCGCGCCATTTCGCAGCGAGGATAAGCGCGACTGCCCCTGATATGAGCCCGGCGGTCCAGAGATCTTCGAGGCCGACGCCTAGCATGTTGCCGAAGAGAATGTGGTCGAGGTGAAGGTCACTCTCGATCCGAGTGTAGAGAACAATCCCGAGGCCGAACATCCCCGAGAAGACAACGCCCATGATGGTGTCTTGCTTGATGCGGGAGTTGTCTTTGATGAACCCCGTGCCGACTGCGCAAAGAAGACCTGCTGCGAAGGCGCCGACGATCAGCGGAATTCCAGCCATATAGGCCAGAACGACCCCAGGAAGAACGGCATGGCTAGTGGCATCACCCATCAAGGACCAGCCCTTGAGCACGAGAAACGAGCTCAGCATCGCCGCTGCGGGTGCGATGAGCGCGATGATGAAAAAGGCGTTCTGCATAAACGGAAATTGGAACGGAAGAAGCAGCTCAGCCATCATGCCGCTCCCTCTCGCTCTGCGCGCGCGCGGAAGCGGGCCGCGAGCATTCCGTGTTTTGGGGCACAGACGAGAGCAAGGAGGAAGAGCGCTGTTTGCAGGCAGACGATCACGCCGCCCGTCGCTCCGTCGAGGAAATAGCTCAAGTAAGCCCCGAACCCAGAGGTCAAAGCACCGACCGTCACCGAGAGGCCCAAGAGCCGAGGAAAGCGGTCAGTGAGAAGATAGGCGGTCGCCCCAGGCGTTACGACAAGAGCGATGACGAGGAATGCTCCGACGGTTTGCATCGCGGCCACCGTGGTGGCGGAAAGCAGGGTGAAGAACACAAGCTGGAGCACGGTAACGTTCAATCCGATCGAGCGCGCGTGCGCTTCATCAAAGAACACCGCCAAGAGGTCCCGCCATTTGGCCAAAAGCACCACCAGCGAAATTGCACCGATCAGCACGAGTTGCAGCGTATCGGCGGGCGAAATCGCAAGGATATTGCCCATGATGATGGTTTCGATCGAAACGGCCATCGGATTGAGCGAGACCATGAAGAGGCCCAAGCCGAAGAACGCAACGAAGATCAGGCCGATGACAACATCCTCTTTCAGTCCCGAGCGCTGCCGCAAGGCCAACATCGCTAAAGCGGCGAGTCCGCCCGAGAGAAAAGCGCCGAGGGCGAAGGGCAGGCCGAGTAGGTAGGCCCCCGCAACCCCCGGCACCACCGAATGGGCGAGCGCATCACCGATCAGCGACCAGCCCTTGAGCATCAGATAGGCCGACATGAAAGCGCAAACCCCTCCCACAAGGGCAGAGACCCAGATGGCGTTGGTCATATAGCCATACTGGAACGGCTCGAGCCAGATCATGACCGGCCTTTCATGGTGCGGGTGCGATCGTCATAAATCACCAAGGGGCGCTCGTCATCGGTTAGGACATCGAGCCTTCGGGGATCGGCATCGTTATGGAGGCGCTCTTCTTGCAGCATGAAGTGGCGAAGCACTCCGCCGAAAGCCTTGTGCAGGTTTTCGGTGGTAAAGACCTCTTCGGTCGGACCGTGCGCGAGCACCGTTCCATTGACGAGCACGACCCGATCGCAGAATTCAGGCACCGATCCGAGGTTGTGGGTGGCAACCAGCATCACCCGACCCTCTGCACGCAAATCGCGCAAGAGACTGATGATCTGCTCTTCGGTTTTGACATCGACACCTGTGAAGGGCTCGTCGAGCAGAATAACCTCGGCCTCTTGGGCCAGAGCGCGGGCGAGGAAGACCCGCTTTTTCTGGCCGCCCGAAAGCTCTCCGATCTGTCGGCTGCGAAAATTGCTCATACCGACCCGTTCAAGTGCGGCTGCAACAGCCGTGTGATCGGCGGGGCGTGGACGACGGAAAAAGCCCATATGGCCGTATCGGCCCATCATGACGACATCTTCGACAAGGACAGGGAAGGTCCAGTCGACTTCCTCGGATTGGGGCACATAAGCGAGAGATTGAGATTTTATTATCTTACTTACAGGTTGATCAAATATTTCAATCTTACCGTCCGCGATAGGAACAAACCCCATCAACGCTTTGAATAGCGTGGATTTTCCTGCGCCATTGACGCCGACAAGCGCAGTGATCGTGCCCGTTGGGATCGCGAAACTGGCATCGCGCAGGGCGGTATGGCCATTACGATAGGTGACAGTGACACCCGTTGCCCTTATGCCGTCGCCCGTCATTCCTCTAGCCCCTCAACAATCGTTTGTGCGGTCACGCGCAGCAAGTCGAGATAGCTTGGCACAGGGCCGCCGGCTTCGCTGAGGCTATCGACATAGAGAACGCCGCCGTAAAGCGCGCCGGTCTCTCGTGCCACCTGTTTGGCGGGCTTGTCTGAGACGGTGGATTCAGAAAAGACGGCGGGTATCTGGTGCTCTCGCACCGTATCGATCACGGCGCGCACTTGCTGCGGGGTGCCCTGCGCATCGGCGTTGATCGGCCAAAGATAGACCTCGCGCAGTCCAAAGTCCCGCGCCAGATAGGAAAACGCACCCTCTGATGTCACGAGCCATCGGTGGTTTTCGGGCAGCGCTCTCGCCGCCTCGCGAAGAGGGCCAATCGCCTCGGCAATCTGCACTTTGTAAGCCGCGGCATTGGCCGCATAGATCGCCGCGTTGTCGGGATCGGCAGCGCTCAGCGCGTCACGGATGTTGTCGATGTAAATTTCCGCCGATGATATCGCCATCCAGGCATGGGGGTTCGGCTTGCCGTCATATTCACCGCCAGAAATAGAGATCGGCTCCACTCCGTCAGAAAGCGTTGCAGAAGGAATGCCCCGTAGGTTGGAGAGGAATTGTTCGAACCAGCGTTCAAGGTTCAACCCGTTCCATAGGATCAGGTCGGCATCTTGCGCCCGCACGATATCGCGCGGGGTCGGTTGGTAGCCATGGATCTCGGCACCTGGTTTGGTGATGGAAACCACTTCGGCCGCATCGCCCGCCACGTCTGGGCCATATCGGAAAGGACGGTAAAGGTGGTCACGACTTTGAGCTTGTCCTCGGCCATCGCTTGAGTGGCAAGAACCAGTGCCGCGATTGTTCCTAATAGCCCGCTTCGGCCAGTCATTCACTTTCTCCGCGCTGCAACTTTCCCTCTTTCTATTTAGGAATGATTTGCAACAGTCAAGCCAGTTGCAAGCGATTCCCATCTGGCTCTTGCCAAAACACATGAATGTGAGTGAAAAGGGGGTATGACGAAAATAGCGCGCAGAACTGAAAAACTGACTGAAGCCTTGCGACGGGCAGGGGTGCGGATCACGCGTCAGCGTGCAGCCCTTTTGTCAGTGTTGGCTGAAGCGGAAGATCACCCCGAAGCGGTCGAACTTCACCGCCGCGCCGAAGCCGTGGTGCCGGGGATATCGCTATCGACCGTCTATCGTTCGCTGACCGAGCTCGAAAATCAGGGTGTCATCCTACGGCACCAATTCGACGGCACGCCTGCACGTTTCGAGCATACCGAAACCCGTCACCACGATCATATGATCGACGTAGACACAGGCGAGGTGGTCGAATTTGCAAGTGAGAGGATCGAAGCGCTCCAAGCCGAAATCGCCGAGGCGCTAGGCTATGAAATCGTCCACCATCGGTTCGAGCTTTACGTGCGCAAGAAAGACAGCCTATAGCGATCAGCTTTCGGCTCCACTTGTGCGGGGTCGAGTAAACTCGATCAGATACGAACGGTTGCGCCAAAGGTCGCGTCAGGCGACGATTTGGCGATAGGGTTCGTCGCGGGGCAGCCTTCGAAGATAAGGCCTGCCTCCTGCGAACTTTGGAAATCCGCCTCAAAGTCAACGTCTTCGATATTTAGGCTGCCAAGCGATCGTTGCAGTCCCTCAAGTTTATGAAAGAACGCGCCTGAGACCATCCTGCACTTTGAGCAAGGCCGGCAGATAGGTCCCTAGGATGGCATCTTGTGTTGCGTGGATTGTTGCCATCCCTGTGTTGAGCGCGGCCACTGTGCGGCCGCGGGAGTCGAAGATGGGCACCGCAAGCGCGGTCAGGCCAAGTTCGATTTCCTGATTGATGAGGGCGTATCCTTGGCTTCGGACTTTGGCGATCTCGGCGCGGATCTCGGCCGGATCGGTCAGCGAATGCACGGTGCGCGGGGTGAGATCTGCGCGGTCGATCAGCGCGGCCGCCTCTTCCTCGGGGAGCGCCGCCAGCAGCACCCGCCCCATGGAAGTGATATGAGCGGGAAGCCGCGAGCCCGGCATAAGGCCGATCGACATCACGCGCCGCTCGGACGCGCGGGCGATATAGACGATTTCCAGATCGTCGAGGATTGAAACCGAACAGGAATGGCCGATTTGCTCGGAAAGCTGATCAAGCCAGGGCTGCACGATGCGCGGCAAGGGCAGGGAAGCCATCGCCCCCATTCCGAGACGCAGCACGCGGGGGGTCAGTGTAAAAAACTTGCCGTCATAAGAGGCATAGCCCTCGTGGTGGAGCGTCAAAAGGCACCGCCGCGCGGTCGCCCGATCAAATCCTGTCAAAGTGGCGACGTCTGAGATGGCCAAGCGTGGACGATCTGCACCGAAACATTCGAGCACGCGAAGCCCTTTGGCAAATGATCCAATGATGTCTGTCGTGTTTGTCATGCGCGCCAAGGTGGTCGCATGTTGAACAAAGATCAATATGGGAACATGCGATGGGCATTCGGAACGTGAGTTTGTCCGTCGTCTGCGCTGCTGTCTTGGAGCGATTGCGGCGGGTCGAGCAGCTCTGACCCAAATGTCGCCTACTCTCCAGAAATTCGTATCTCTACCGCCGATCCTTGAGTTAATGCCACTATATGTGCAGTTCCGCCGTGCGCCTCAGCGACTTGCCTAACGATCGCAAGACCAAGGCCGCAGCCGCCTGAGGCGTCATCGTTCAATCGGAAGAAGCGGTCAAATACGCGGTCACGTGCCTCTTCGGGAATGCCTGGGCCCGAGTCCGTTACACGGATCGCGACATCCTGCGCGCCGAAGTCGATCTCTAGGTCCACGTCGCCCCCATTGGGGCAGCCATAACGGCTCGCATTGTCGAGGAGATTTTCGATCGCTTCCCGTATCATGACAGGATCGCCCTTGATGTTGCGCGCGTTTCCAAGGACTTGGAAAGAAACCGAGATATCCCGGCGGAGCACTTTTTCCGCAAAGCTGGTCGCGACCTCTTCGACAAGATCGCGCAGGTCGAACGCTCGCCAATTACCGGTGGTATTGCGCCCGTGAGCCTTTTCCATGGACAAGAGCTGCTGAGTGAGACGCCCAGTGCGACGTGCCGTTTCGGCAAGCTCGGCAACACGTGACCTTAGCTCTTCCTCTGTCGGCGCGGTCGTTGCGGCTTCGGCCTGCGCTTGGATGGCGGCAATTGGGTTGCGAAGCTGATGCGCCGCATCGGAGATGAAGGCGTCGCGAAGGGCGAAGGCGTCGGAAAGACGAGCGAAGAGCGAGTTCATCGCGGTCACGAGGTTACGCACTTCTTTGGGCACCGCGCGTCTGATCGGTCCAAGATCATCAGGAGACCGCAAGGCCACCGCTTCTCGAAGCTCCAACAGCGGACGTAGGCCTATGTTGATCCCGAACCAGACGAGGAGGGCGGCCGAGACAATCACAATTGCCATGAGTATGATCGCCTGCGCCAAGAGCTCGAGGCTCAGCGCTTCGCGCTGGTTCACAGTTTGCCAGACGTCTACCGTCACCCAACCGCCGAATTGCGGCTCGGCGATGAATTCGCGCAATGTGACCACGCGAACTGGGAGACCGAGGCTAGTGGAGTCGTAAAAATATGGAATGCCCGATTGAACTTGGGCGTCGATCGGGCGCTCGGGGGCATCGGAATAGCCCGTCACGAAACGCGATTCAGGCCCCTCGATCCGGTAATAGACAGGATCACCAAGGGCCTTGGTCAATGCGTCGAGTAGTTGTTCGGTAAGGACGTCGCCTTCGCTTAGAACCACATCGCGCGAGATTGTGAGAGCAACAGCAAGGAGCGTATCGTCATAAAGCCTCTGCGACATCCGCTCTGCCAGGACGTATCGCGCAAAACCCGCAAAGCTTGCCACCAGGATCAACGGCAGCACGATCAGGACGAAGAGACGGCTGCGAAGAGACCAGCCTTTCATTTGGTGTCATCGTCCAGGAGATAGCCGAGACCGCGCGCGGTGCGGATCGTCACACCCGTTCCGGCCAATTTTCGGCGCAACCTCGACACCAGGAGCTCAATGGCATTCGGCTCGACCTCGGAACCAACGCCGTAAAGCGTATCCGAGATACGGTCCTTGGATACGATCCGCCCGAGCTGGTCGGCAAAACACTCGAAGAGAGCCAGCTCACGACGCGGTAGATCAATGAGACCATCGGGGCCAGTCAAGGTGCGGGCCATGCGATCAAATCGAAGATCGCCGATCTCCTCGACACCGGCTCTGATGTCCGCACGCCGCCGTCCAAGGGCGCGGATGCGTGCCGTCAATTCGGCAATTTCGAAGGGTTTGACGAGATAGTCGTCAGCCCCTGAATCCAGCCCTTCGACTCGGTCATCAAGATGGGTGCGAGCGGTCAAAAGAATCACGGGAATCGTGATTCCCTGCTTGCGTAAAGCGCGCACAATTTCGAAGCCAGTGAGCCCCGGAAGGTTCACATCAAGCACCGCAACGTCCGCACCTTCGGTCTCGAGGAACTTTTTTGCCTCGAGGCCGTCACCGATCCAATCGACGGCATGTCCTTGATCTCGCAGAGCATTCTCAATGCCCTTGGCAAGTCTTTCGTTGTCTTCGACCAGAACGATTCGCATTTTTTAGAGCCTGACAGGTTTTGGACAGGATGCGCGATTAACGTGCCGCACATCAAGTCGACCACGGGTGGAGGCCCTCGGTAGACTGGTGTCAAGGAAAGGTGAAGGAGGAGAAGGGTCGCCAACGGCGGTGTCTCCACTGCACAATTCCGCAGGGAAATACATTACGGGGAGGAACCCAAATGACAAATTCAATCAAGACCACCCGCCGCGGCGCCATCGGTATGGCATTCGGCGCACTCGCAGCTTTCGGCCTTGCCGGTCCCGCTGCTGCCGAAGTTTCGTTTGAAGGCAAAACCATCGAATGGATCATTCCGTTCTCCGCTGGTGGTGGCTCGGATACCTGGGCACGCTTTAACGCTCCGCTGCTCGGCAAATATCTCCCCGGCAACCCGACCGTTGTCGTTGTCAACGAACCCGGTGGCGGCTCGACCAAGGGCACCAACCTCTTTGCAGCTCGTGCCAAGCCCGATGGTTTGACCATCCTCGGCACCTCGGGTTCGACCCAGTTCCCCTATCTCTTGGGTGATCCGCGCGTTCGCTACGAGTATGCTGATTGGGAAATCGCTATGGCTTCCCCCACGGGCGGTGTTGTCTACACCTCGCCGTCGACCGGCGTCACCAGCACGGATGAGATCGCCAAGCTCGTTGGTCAGGACCTCGTTTATGCAAGCCAGGGTGCGACCTCGCTCGACCTCGTTCCGCTTCTTGGTTTCAAGATGATGGGGCTGAATGTTCAGCACGTCTTCGGCTTCAAAGGCCGCGGTGATGGCCGTCTCGCTTTCGAGCGCGGTGAAACCAACATCGATTATCAGACCTCCTCTGCCTATATCAAAAACGTCCAGCCGCTCGTTGACTCTGGCGCAGCTGTGCCGCTCTTCAGCTGGGGTGTTCTCGATGAGAACGGCAACATCATGCGCGATCCGACCTTCCCGGATCTGCCGCACTTTGCCGAAGCCTATGAGACCATGACGGGCAAAGCCCCCGAGGGTCCCGAATACGACGCATACTTCGCCTTCTTCACCGCAGGTTTCCCTGCCCAGAAGATGGTGTTCCTGCCCAAGGACACGCCGCAAGAGATCGTAGACACCTATCAGGCTGCATTTGAAGCCATGAAGGCCGATCCAGAGTATCAGGCGAACAAAGAGTCCGTGCTCGGCACCTATGAGCAGGTCACTGGTCGTCAGGCAGACGCTCTTTTCGAGCGCGGCACCAAGATCTCGGCAGAGCTGCGCACGCAGGTCGTCGACATGCTGGCCGCGGACTACGGCGTCAAACTCGGTGAATAATCGGTCCCAGCGGAAATTCCGCTGAAATCGAAAAGAACCGTGCGGCCCGTCGCCAAAGGCGACTGGGCCGCAATTCTCCCTTAGAACTATTTCTTTTGCACAGATCGCCCGAGCATGTTTCTGCCGGGTTGGAGGATGCTGCCATGATGGATACGCTGCTTACCGCGCTGGCCACTCTGTTCACCTTTCAACACATGGCCTACATGTTATTAGGCGTTTCGGTCGGTCTAGTGATCGGCGTTATTCCCGGTCTGGGCGGCATCGCCGGACTTTCGCTCCTTGTCCCGTTTCTCTATGGTATGGACCCTGTTTCAGCGCTCGGAATGCTGATCGGCCTCGTGGCCGTCATTCCGACCTCTGACACCTTCTCCTCCGTCCTCATGGGGATTCCGGGATCGAGCGCGAGCCAAGCGACGGTCCTTGACGGGTTTCCAATGGCCAAGCAGGGCCAAGCGGCGCGCGCGCTCTCCGTTGCCTTTATCTCCTCCCTATTTGGTGGCGTGGTTGGGGCTATAATCCTGACGGGCTTTGTGCTCATCGCGCGCCCGCTAATCCTGCTTTTCGGGTCGGCCGAGCTTTTCATGCTCGCGCTCTTCGGCCTTTCGATGGTTGCAGTGCTTGCGGGCCGCAGCCTTCCCAAAGGTCTTGCCGCTTGCGCGGTTGGCCTTTTGATCGGCTCGATCGGTGCCGCCCCTGCGACGGGCGAGTTTCGGATGATCTTTGGTTCCGAATACCTTTATGACGGTATTCCGCTGGTCATCATCGGCCTTGGTCTTTTTGCTATTCCTGAAATCTCCGACCTTTTGCGCAAGAACAGCTCGATCGCTCAAGGTGCGCCGCTGGGCACCGGTTGGGCTGCAGGCTTTATCGATTGGTGGAAGAACATCTTTCTCTCGATCCGCTGTGCGGGTCTTGGCTGTATGATCGGTGCTATCCCCGGTCTTGGTGGTTCAGTTGTCGACTGGATTGCCTATGGTCACGCAGTGCAGACGTCTAAAGACACCTCGAAATTCGGTAAAGGCGATCCGCGCGGCGTTGTTGCGCCTGAAAGCGCCAACAATGCGATGCAGGGTGGGGCGCTTTTGCCGACCATGCTCTTCGGTATCCCCGGCTCCGGCTCCATGGCGGTTTTCCTTGGCGGTATGGTGCTCATCGGTATCGAACCGGGTCCGTCGATGGTCGGTCCAGACCTCAACATTACCTATTCGATCATCTGGTCGCTCGCTCTTGCCAACATCTTCGGCGCAGGCATTTGTCTTGCCCTTGCGCAGCCGATTTCGCGCCTGACCGCAATCCCGTTCCAACTTCTCGCGCCGTTCATGATCGCGCTGATCTGCTTTGCCGCCTTCCAGGCAACGCGCGATCTCTCGGACCTTGTTGCTCTTCTGGCCATCGGTTTCGTCGGTATCTTGATGAAGCGCTTCGGCTGGCCGCGTCCCGCTTTGCTGATCGGGTATGTTCTTGCTCCGCAGGCAGAGACGTTCTTCTATCAAGCGCTGCAGTTTAACGGCTGGGGCTTCCTTGCGCGTCCTGGCGTTCTGATCATCGCCGCGATGACGATTGCTTCGATCTACCTTGGTCTGCGCAATCGCGTTGATGATACGGGCCCGACGGGCGATGCCGTCGTGACCTCGCACACCAGCCGTAACATCCAGATCGCTTTCGCGCTTGCCATGATGGCGTTCTTCGGAATGGCGCTTTGGGATGCGATGGGGCACAGCTTCCTCGGTGGGATTTTCCCGATCGGTGTTGGCGTCGTTGGTGTCGTTTTTGGTCTGACGTTGCTCATCCATCTTTGGCGCGGCCATGAAAACCATCCTGCCTTCTTCGACTATGAGATCGTTGGAGATCACGTCGGCAACGAGGGTAACGGTTGGTTCTGGACGGGACCTGCGTGGATTGCGCTTTTGGTCGTCACCACAGCGCTCGTGGGCTTCTACATCGCGATGATCGTCTTCTTTGTCGCCTTCCTGAGGCTGCGTGCCAAAGCGTCCTGGATCAAGACGATCATCATGACCGCGTCTGCTGCCGCCTTCATTCTCGGGCTCGCCTATATGCTTAGCCTGAATTTCCCCTCGGGCTGGCTGCAGAGCACCTACGATCTTCCTTGGCCAATCCGTTGATGGAGAAGAATATGACGCAAACCTCTATCCCCTTTCACTTTTTCCGTGGCGGCACGTCGCGTGGGCCTTACTTCAATCGCGCAGATCTGCCCGAAGACCTCGAGACCTTAGCCCAAGTGCTCTTGTCGGTGGTCGGGTCAGGCCATCCGCTTAACATCGACGGGATCGGCGGCGGCGCTGCGGTGACAACCAAAGTGGCGATGCTGTCCCGTTCCAGCGATCCCGAAGCGGATATCGACTATTTCTTTGCGCAAGTTTCGGTCGAGGATCGCACCGTCGATTTCAAGCCGACCTGCGGCAATATCCTCTCGGGCGTCGGTCCTGCCGCTCTTGAGATGGGGTTGGTCGAGCCGACAGGCGATGTCACCCGCATCCGAGTGCTTTCAGTGAATACGGGCGCACGGGTTGAAGCCGTCGTCCAAACGCCTGGCGGCCGCGTCAATTATGATGGCACTGCAGCGATCGATGGCGTTCCGGGAACCGCTGCTCCGATCTATCTCAACTTTATGGATGTCGTCGGTTCAAGCACGGGCGCCCTGTTACCAACAGGTGCTGTTCGTGACGTCATCGACGGGATCGAAGTGACCTGCATGGATGTGGCAATGCCCATGGTTATTGCCCGCGCCGAGGACTTTGGCCTCACAGGCTATGAAACCGTGGCCGAGCTCGACGCCAATCGCGAATTCTATGCACGTATGGAGCCGATCCGCATTGAAGCTGGCAAACGTATGGGCATGGGGGATGTGTCGGGGTCGGTTACGCCCAAGTTCGGACTTTTGTCCAAACCGCGCCAAGGTGGAACGATCACCGCGCGTTATTTCATGCCCAAGAACTGTCATCCCACCATGGCCGTGACTGGCTCGCAATGCCTCGCGTCGTGCGTTTTGACGCCCGGCACCGTGGCCGAAGGGCTCTTTACCGCTCCCGAGG
>JALRIK010000090.1 GCA_023255435.1 Marivivens sp. | reverse complement strand
CGTTTGCCGCCCCTGAGGAAACGACATAGCTACCCAAACGCCGATCATCAGTAAGCCGCGCCACAAGATATCACGGGGAACGAGCGCGCGCACGAATGAACCGCGCGCCCTAAAAATCGCGGCCATGAGATCGAGCGCCACATAGGCTGGCAAAATCACAAGACCCAGAGCGAAGACCCATTCCCGAAGCACCAACGCCCCGATCACGGCAAAGAGCAAAGCCACCGACAACGATTGGCGCAACGCTGTCCGCACAAGAACGCGCGAAAAAAGGCCTTGCGCGATATAGCGCGTCAAAGTGAGCGGCCAGCCCAGTGCACAAATCGGTGTCAATAGGGCCAGCATCGCCATAACCGTGCCAAAATAGCCGAAGTCCTCGGCGGTAAAGGTGCGCCCGACAAGTGTCAGCGTCCCGAGCGACAGCGCGGCCGCGCATAACCGAAGCACAAGACTGAGTGACCCGTCTTTCAACATGAGTGGTTCCCCTCTGCATATCGGGCATAGGCCAGCATCCCCAAAGTCAGTGAGGGGCCGACCCAAAGATAGAACGAGGTCAGGATACCGCCGTCCATAAGCCCCGCCACCAGAAGGAGCCCGAAGCAGAGCCGTGCACGTCTTTGATCGGCACTGCCACCTTTACGGAGCACCCATGCGATAAGGATGACCATGCAACCCGTGCCCAAAACGCCCCCATACATCCCCAATCGAAGAATGAGGCTCTTGGCGGTCAAAGCGTTTCCCGTTCGCAGATCCTCGCTGACCTCCCACAAATGGGCTAAATTGCTCACGCGCTGGGGAAAGAAAAACACCTCGTTCGACCACCCAACCCCGACGAAAGGATGGTCCAGTATGATCGAGAGCGCCGCTTTGTTGTACGTCGCGCGAATAAGAGCCGAAGGGTCTTGGGAAAGCGTGCTGATCCGTTCGAAAACCACGGGCGCGATGGTGTCACCCAACGCGAGCATTACCGCCCCGCCCAAAAGCCCGATCACCGTGATCCGCCATCTGATCGAGGGCCGCCCCTTGCGCCAGAGATAAAGGCATACCACGACGGTCAACAGCACTCCGATCAAGGAAGCGGTGGCAAGGACGAGCCCGATCCCTGCGCATGAGAGCCGCAATGAAGGTACGCCGTTCGTGGGATAGATGAACCACGGCACAAAGAGCAGCATCACGAGTTTTGCCAACTCTGCGGGTTCCATCGTCGGTCCCGTCAAGCGGCCAAATCGGGCGATTGCGGGACTTCCGTAATTATCGCGTGCTCCCTCGACAATAGGCCAAAGCACCGAATGGAGACTGCCCTTTCCGACAAGACCGCCGAATTGGATCACAGAATAACAACAGGTCAGCAAAAAGGCGGCGATGATGGCGGATTGGATCGCATTCCTCCCCATGAAAAAGGGCAGCGACATGCCGATCAGAACAAGGGCCAGTAAAACAACGGGCACAACCGCCGTTCGCAGCGACTTTGCCAAAGGCTCAAGGCCATATGCACTTAGTCCAAGGGCGGAAAACTGTGCTCCGTTCCAGAGCGTGAGACCCATGCAAAATAGAAGGAAAACGGCGACGATCCGCAAGACATCCCCGCCCTGCCCGCGCAACAGGAACATGCGCGCCCCACCTTGCCACAGGATCATCGGCACAAGCAGAGGAAGCGCATAGAGCCCGAGATTTGTGTCAAAGTTCCCGAGAAATCCCGGTTTTCGCCAAGCACAAAACGGAAGGGTGAGAATGAACAGGATCGAAATGGACCGTGTTGGCGCCGCAAGACTGATCATCCACCTCACTCCTTTTCCCGACACTCTTGGCCACCGATGCGCGAAGTCCGCTTTGATACAGGACCCGCAACACACCACTTGGCAGAAGTCGCATGAACAGCCTTAACAAAGGGTAAATGTATGAGAGCGAGAGCATCCCCTGTTGATTGAAGACCGCACGCGTATACCATTTGCACTCTTGCAGGCCGCGCCGAAGCGAGGTGCGGCGCTTGAAAAAACCCGCCCCGACCCGCCAACTGAAAAGCGTCTGGGGCACATTCGCCATTTCGACGCCGAGCTCCGACAGCCTCACCAGAAAGGCGAGATCTTCGGTCAGATAGGCATCGGGATACCGTAGCCTTTGATCCTTGAGCAGCGCGCGGCGAAAGCAGAAAGTCGGATGAAGGAGCGGGATAAGCCGCGTCAAGGACGCACGCGCCTCCGACGGGGTGAGAGGATAGCTCCGCTGTCCACTCACGTTCCCCGCTTCGTCAATATCCTGCACCTGACAGCCGACAAGACCGACATCGGGGTGGGCGCGAAGATAAGCGATCTGTGTCGCAAAGCGGTTGGGAAGCGAAATATCGTCGGCATCCATTCGGAAGACGAATTCTTCCTCCCCCAAAAGATCGATCAAGAGATTGAGAGAACGGGCAAGACCGATGCAGGAAGTGTTGTGCCGGACGATGTAAAAGCGGTGCCGATTGAGTTCGAGCCAGATCGTCTGTTCCGCGCTCAGTGGTCCGTCACATCCAAGATAGATATGGATACCACCCGTCCCGTGTTGGGTCTCTACGGACCGCAAGGCGGTTTCGAAGTATTCGATGGAATCGCTCCGATGCAATGTCATCAGAACAGCAACGTGCGGCAATCCAAGATCGGCAGAGTCGAACATGTGAACCTCTCATTCAGGATGAGAGGAAGCTGACCACGCTAAGGTTAATGAACCCCTTATAAAAGGTTTTCAAAGGGTTAACGACTAGGAGAGTGTTGCAAAAAATGCCGCCGCGCTCTGACGATAGGCAATCTGAGTCTCGGGTGCCAACTTGTCCCATGTGCGATAGACAGGCTGAAGCCTCGGGTTCCCGCCGAGTTTGTCGCGATTGCGAACAAGAAAATCCCAGTAGAGCGGATTGAAGGGACAACACCCTTCTCCATGCTTCTTTTTCACATCATAAGCACAAGAACCGCAGTAATCGGACATCTTGTTGATGTAGTTCCCGCTGGAGGCATAGGGCTTGGAGCCCAATAGCCCGCCGTCGGCAAATTGACTCATGCCGATTGTATTTGGGGCCTCGACCCATTCAAACGCATCGACATAGACGGCCAGATACCATTCATGGACCTCTTTGGGATTGATACCGGCCAGCATCGCGAAATTGCCCGTTACCATGAGCCGCTGGATATGATGGGCATAGGCCTCGTCCCGCGTCTGACCGATCGCGGCCGAAAGACAGGCCATGTTCGTCTCGCCGTTCCAGTAGAACCAAGGCAAAGGTCTTTTGGCCTCAAAATGGTTCTGCTCGGTATAGTCGGGCATTTTGAGCCAATAGATCCCCCTGATATATTCACGCCAGCCGATGATCTGGCGGATATAGCCCTCGACTGCATTCAAAGGCGCTTTGCCCTCGTAATAGGCCCTCTCCACCCGACGACAGAGCTGCAACGGGTCCAAAAGTCCGACGTTGAGGTAAAGGGCAACAAGCGAGTGATAGAGAAACGGTTCGTCTTTGAGCATGGCGTCCTGATAGTCCCCGAAATTGGGTAATGCCTCACGGACAAAGGACTCCATCACGGCTTCGGCCTGCTCGGCCGTCACTGCAAACCAGAACGGCTCGAGAGTTCCGAAATTCTCGGGAAATTGCGCAGCGACCAGTTGCAGCACCTCTTTGGTGATCCCGTCGGGTTCAAAGCGCAGCGGGCGCGGCATAAAGAGATCGTCGCGTGCAGGCTTGCGGTTCTCTGCGTCATAGTTCCATAGCCCGCCCTCGGGCTCGGACCCTTGCATCAAGAGGCCCGTTTTTCTGCGCATGTCGCGGTAGAAATACTCCATGCGGAGCTGTTTGCGTCCTTCGGCCCAGCGCTCGAATTCCTCATGAGAGGCGATAAAGCGATCATCTGCGAGCATCTCGAGTTCAACGCTCTGCGACTTTGCCCAATCAAGGAGAGCTTGTCGCAACCGGTATTCCGAAGGCTCTATGACCGTGATCCGCGATGCGCCCGTCTGGGCAACAAGACGGTCAAGCTCTCCTGTGATCGATCCCGCGTTGTCAGGGTCATCATATCGGGTATAGCGCACGTCCCACCCGTCATCGATCAAACGCTCTGCAAAATGCCGCATCGCGGAGAAGATAAAGGCCAGTTTCTTTTTGTGGTGGGGCACATAGGACGCTTCGTCACGGACTTCTGCCATGAGAACACAAGCATGAGTGGAGGCCCCTGCCCGAAGCGCGGCACCGCCCAAGGTAAGTTGGTCGCCCAAAACGAGAATGATCTGATCGATAGAGATGGTCATCGGCCTCAGATAGCGCCACAAAGCGGCCGATCCAGAGAGGCTCCCTCAATGAACAAAAAAACGCCGAAGCGGTGTCCCCGTTTCGGCGTTTCCAATGGTCTGGTGATGAGGCGTTTACTTCACGCCAGCACGCTTGGGACTGAGTTCCGAGGCGAGAACCACGGCCAAGCCCAAGAGAATGGAAATGAACGAGGTGCCGGCGGATAGGAGTTCGACATAGGCACCGCCGATAAATCCGTTGAACTCGCCGCCCTCGCAAAACACACTCGCCCGCATCGCGACATAGTGCATGGTGGCAATCGCTGCCCCCATGACGACCGAACCGATCAGCGACGACAGGACGGGATTTTCCTGCCCAAATTTGTTCGCAAGAACGAAACGGGTCGAAATGGACAAAGCCGCAAGAACAACCGCCCCAACCACAGAGGCAAGCAGCATATCGACACGGAAATACATGATGGCCGAGGACTTCATCGCGAACATGCCGATGTAATGCATCGATCCGATCCCAGCGCCAAAAAATACCCCGCCGAAAGCGATATGCATCGCGTTCACCGTTTTGCGGGAAATGATCCAGAGCGCGAGATAACAGGCAAGCACGACCGGCACGATCGAAACGAGTGTGATCGGAACGTCATAGGCGACGGGCACGGGAAGGATGAATGCCATCATCCCAATAAAATGCATCGCCCAGACACCTGCACCAAGAACGATAGCCCCCGACCAGAGCCATGCGGACTTGTTCGCCATATCGTCGGACACCGAAATCTTGCGCGAGATTTCGAGCGTCACATAGGACGCCATGATTGACAGCAGAATGGACAGAACCACCATGGGTTTACTGTATTCACCCTCGAGCACCCCTGTGAGTTCCGACGGCGAGAGTGAGAGATTGATGATACCGAAGAGCGTCATTACGCGGCTTCCTTATTGCGGTTCGAATGTTTGAACATATCGACACGTTCTTTGACCGTTATACTTCTTTGTAGAAGGCTGACCGACGCTTCTTTCACCTGCTCGGTTTCAGCAATATCGACCGAAGCCCCTTTGCTGATCGAGCCCGAGGTGTTGCTTGCCACGTCGACACTTTGCTTTTGTTCGCTGATTGCCTGAACGATTTGACGGATGTCGTTATCGGCCCGCGTCACCTGTGCCGCGATTTGCCCAAAGGCGTCGCGCGTACTTTCGGTCGCCGCTGCCCCGCGTTGGACACTGTCGAGAGACTTCTGGATCAGCTCTTCGGTCTGGCGCACAGCCTCTGTCGAACGTTTTGCCAAAGCGCGCACTTCGTTTGCGACGACGGCAAAACCCTTGCCGTGAATGCCCGCACGTGCGGCCTCGACGGATGCGTTCAACGCGAGGATATTGGTCTGGAAGGCGATGTCGTTGATGGCTTTCATCACCATAGCGATATCTTCGGCAGAGGTTGAAATCTCGGCCATGGTGGCGACCATCGCATCGACCTGATGGTTCCCTTCACTCGCGAGGGCTTGGGCCATGCTGACCGACCCCGCGGCAGCCTGCGCGGCTTCGACGACCATTGTCGCCTGCCCGCTGGTTTCGTGAAGCATGGACGAGAGTTCCTCGACGCCGGCGGCACGCGTTTCCGCCTCGGCCGCGAGATTGTTGGCTGCTCCTGCAAGAGAACGCGAGAGTTCTGCCATTTTCGACGCGCCGACAGCAGAATCTGCAACAAAGCTTTCGAGCACCTCGAGCAGGGCGTTGAGTGCGCGCGCGGATTCTCCGATCTCGTCATCGGTTTCGACCAGCACTCGGCGAGAAAGATCCTTGTCGGCCACGATTTGGCGAAGGGTCCGTTCGAGTCCCTTGAGCGGGCCGAGGGTGCTTCTCACATAGAGGGTCATGAAAAGCACGAACGCCAAAGAGCTTGCTTGCACGATCGCCGTCATTACTTTGACGAATTCCGACCTCGCCCCCATCAGGGAGTCATAAGGCACCTGAATGATAAGCTCGAAGGGCTGACCCGCAAAGTTCATCGGCCGCACAAGCTCGAACACCTTGCCGATGGAATGATCCAATTTAATCGAGATACCCGCATCCGCATCCAGAACGGTATCGACCTCCACCGTCGGCTCGAAGTTGATCATATTCAAATACTCGATGCCGGAGCGTCGGCCGAAGCTCACTGCAAACTCATCGCTCAGCGTCTCGATCGACTTGGCACTTTTCAGGAAAAGAGAAGTGTCGAGACTGGCTACAGCGAAAAGACCCTGTTCGAATTGAACGGCGAGGACCAGTCTCTCGGAGCCGATGCCAGTAAAACGCACGTCACCGGGTTTGGAGCGAAGCTCGAACAATGTCCCCGTTGCGAAGTCCCGACCATCTTCTGCCAAGGCAAGCAATTGCCCCGAAGTGTCCATGATTGCGGCGTCTTGGAATTCTTGGTGGCGCACGATAAACGCGCCAAGGATCGCGTCCATTTCGGACAGGTCGTCAACCGTGTAGGTTGCGGCCCCCATCGAACCGACGTTCTCGACAAGATCGGACTCGATTTCGACGAGTTGGTCGGACAAAACGTCCGCTACAGCCTCAAGCCGTTGCGCACTCGAACGTTCGAGCCAGCTTGTCAGGCTGCTATAGGTCAACAGGACGGTGGCCATCGCACTTAGAACCGTCAACAAGAACACGAAAATAGGGAGCCGTAGTGATATTCGTTTTCCCAGCAGCAATTTGCGTTCCTTTATTTTTCTTTGCCAATCATTTGGCGCCTGTCTGAGAACGGCCTCGAGTGTGAATAGTTTAGCCGGTTTGAAGGCTAAGTTGGCCAACAAGACTTCCCTTTTGGCGAGGAGCTGGCGAGCGAATGAACAAAGGAAGTCAACAAAATCGTGACCGCGCAGCTCGCGAAACACATTTACACATATTGTTTTTAATATATATCAGGATCAAACATTGAGGAGATACACATGGACTACACTTCCAAATTCCAGACGATGGCCGATGCTGCACGTGCACGCGTGGACGAGGTTTCCCCTTCCGAGGTCGAAGCGCTCATGGCTTCGGGTGCGGTTGCTCTCGACATCCGCGATCCCGACGAACACGCGAATGGCCACATTCCCGGATCGATCAACCTTAGCCGCGGAAAGCTCGAGATGAATGTCGAAGGTATCGTTACCGATCTGGATGCCACCATTCTATGCTATTGCAACGCCAACAACCGTGGCGCGCTTTCTGCTGCAAGCCTCAAAGACATGGGCTATCGGAATGCCAAGTTCATTGCAGGCGGGCTGAATGCCTGGAAAAAGCTTCAGGGCTAGGCGATGAACCGTCGCACGCTTTTGATGTTCGGAATTGCGGGGCTGGCCGCCGTAGGTGCAGGGCTGCTCTTGCCGTCGCTCGGTGGAGCAGAGAATATCTCGACCCTGACCCTCTCAGGCGAGGCACTTGCCAGCGCCGAAGACATCGTTCTTGTGGATATCCGCCGCGCGAAGGAGTGGAAGCAAACAGGTGTGATCGAGGGTGCGCATCTTGTGACCTATGCGGGCGCGCAGGATTTTCTTGCCAAGGTCGGACCGCTGGTCGGCAAAGGGCAAAAGCTCGCTTTGATTTGCCGCTCGGGCAACAGGACATCTCAAGCCGCGCGTCAGATCGCACCATTGGTCGATTTCGAAGTGATCGATGTGGCGGGCGGTATGCTCCGTGTCACGGGCGAGGGCTATGCGCCGGTTGCGCCGACCAAAGCACAGGGATGTGCAAGCTGTAATTGAGAGAAGGCGGGCCAAGGTTGCCCGCCTTTTTCCTACACCTGAAACGCTTTGCGATATGCGCTTGGTGTCACGCCTTTTAGTGCGCGGAACTGGCGGTTGAAATTCGCCAATGCACCGTAGCCGACATCTGCCGCGATATGCGCAATCGGCAGCTCTGTGGCGACAAGCTGCGCCGCCGCGGCCCCGATCCGCAACGCCATCAGATATTCGGTCACAGTCTGCCCCGTCTGCTTTACAAAGAGCCGATGCAGCCCCGAAACAGACAAAGCGGCAATCGCCGCAAGCTGTTCCAGTTCGATCCGTTGTTCAAAGTGGCTGTGAAGATAGGTCAGAACCCGTTCGATGCGGTCACGGTTGACCCCATGCGCGGTGCGTTCAACCGCCGTGCTCGCCAACGCGGTTGAGTCCCCTTGTTCGAGACGGACCAGAATCTTGAGCAACACCAGAAAGCGGTCCTGTGGATCGCTATTGAAAAACGCTTCGATGAGGGGTCTGACCTCTTGCGAAACCCGAGGCGCAAAGGCAAGACCGCGTCCGCCCCTCTGCGAGAGCCTATTGAGCGGTTCCCATTCGCGTAATCCTTGAAAACGGTCGAGCCAATCCTGACCGAACCAAATGACCAAAGCGCGGTGTGGTCCGCTCGCGATCCGCGTCCTGCTCATCCATGTATGCGGCAAGTTCGGACCGACGAGCACCAGATCCCCGTCCGTGTAATCTCCGATATGGTCTCCGACGAACCGCTGGCCCGTGGAGTTGAGCGTCAAGGTCAGCTCCCATTCGGGATGATGGTGCCATTGGAACGGAATTTCCCCCTCGAGCCGCCTGTTCAGCAGAGCAAGCGACGAGTCCTCTGTCCAAGGCAGATTTTCAAGATAGGGCCTCATCCCGCAACTTCCTTATCACATACGCCAGAATAGTATCATAATTTGACAACTCGATACAACATGCCGACCTAGGCCGCGTTATCTTGAACCAAGGCAAAAGGGAGGAATTGCCATGCAACAGGCCATCACTGGGGCGGACATCAGCCATCCGGTCTCGTCCAAAGTCACAACACAGCTCAAAGACATCCAGAAGACCATGCCGCTGCGCGTGCTCTCCGAGGAGGATTGGCAGCACTGGATCACCAAAGGCTATGTGATCGTGCGCAATGCAATCAGCGCAGAGGCCGCCAAGCGGCTCGAGGATGTGCTCTGGGAGTTCGACGAAAAAGACCCGAATGATCCCGACACATGGTATGCGCCGCAGCGCCGTCCCCATGTGCGCCCCGAGCTGAACAACGTCGGGATGACCGAGATTTATCATCACCAGTATATGTGGGACAATCGCATGACCCAGCGGGTCTATGATGCCTTTGTCGATATCTGGGACCGCGAGGATCTTTGGGTCGCGATCGACCGCGCCAACATCAACCCGCCGAAAAAGGTCAAAGGCAATCCCGATGGCTTTATCCATTTCGACGTCGACATGAACGCCCGCCCCTTCCCCATTGGTGTCCAAGGGGTGCTTTCGATCCGCAAGCAGGACATTGAAACGGGTGGCTTTCAGGCGGTGCCCTACCTCTTCCAGAACTATGAGGAATGGGTCAAAACCCAGCCCGCAGACCGCGATCCGATTTGCCCTGACATGACGGGCCTAAGTCGCGAGAATGTGGATCTCGAACCCGGCGATTTGATGATCTTCAATTCGCTTCTGGCCCATGGCGTGCGCCCAAACCACTCGGATGGGCGCGTGCGTATGGCGCAGTATATCTCGATGTTCCCTGCCGATCAGGACAACGAAGCCGAGCGTCTGGAACGGGTGCGACTTTGGACTGATCTTGAACCGCCTGCACGGCGCGACTTTCCCGGCGATCCCCGCGAATGGGAAAAAAAGCACTATGGCCGTCCCTATCTCAACGCGCTCGGGCGTAAACTTCTGGGGCTGGATCTTTGGTGATCTGAAACCTGCGCCACGTTTAATTGCGGACATCCATTGATGATTTCCGCCAAAGTTGACCCAAGGGCACCCCAACCGACGCTTGACAGTTTGTCGCAGTTGAGGGAGCACTTGGGTCTGATTTTTTAGATCCCTCCGAGTTTCCATGTTTTTGTTCTTTGAAAAGCGCGTCAGCGCCTATCCCCAAGATCCGCCGAAAATGCCTCCTGCGACCTTTTGGGGGTTCATGCGGCATTATTCGAGCGGTGTGATCTTCTGGCTGATCCTCGTCGGGATCGGTGCGGGGGCGATTGCGCTTTTCGAGGTCGTTCTGGTCGGATGGATCGGTGAGTTGGTGAACTCGCTCGCCTCGACCCCGCGCGAGGTCTTCTGGGAGCAGCAGGGGCGAACGATCCTTTTCATGGGTCTTGCCCTTTTGATAGGCATGCCGATCCTGAACGCCCTGACCTCGCTCATCCTGCACCAGACGCTCATGGGGAATTTCCCGCAGCGGGTGCGCTGGATGGCCTATCGCTATTTGCTGCGCCAATCGGTCGGCTTTTTCCATGATGAGTTCGCCGGCCGTATTGCGCAGCGCGTCATGCAAACCGCACTTGCCGTACGCGAAGTCGCCCTTAAGATCATGGACGTCGGAAGCTATGTCACAATCTATTTCCTCGGCGCGCTGACCCTTGCCGCAACTCAGGATTGGCGGCTCGCTGTGCCATTTGTGATCTGGTTTTTGCTCTACGCTCTGATGCTGTCGCACTTCGTGCCGCGTCTTGCCATCGTAGCCGCGGATCAGGCAGACGCCCGAAGCATGATGACGGGCCGCATCGTCGATAGCTATACCAACATCGCCACGGTCAAACTCTTTTCCCATGCCGACCGCGAAGAGCGCTGGATGCACGAGGGCATGGACCGTTTTCTCGGCACCGTATACCGCCAAATGCGGCTTTCGACAGGTCAGGACATCATCCTCAACCTTATCAACCTCTGGCTTGTGGCGAGTGTGACGGGCCTTGGCATCTGGCTTTGGACCCAAGGACGGATCGAGGTCGGGGCCGTAGCGATCGCCGTGCCTTTAGCAATCCGCCTCAACAACATGGCTCATTGGATCATGTGGGAATTCGCGGCGCTTTTTGAGAACATCGGCACTGTACGCGACGGGATTTCGAGCCTTGCTTTGCCGCGCACTATTACGGATGCCCCCGACGCCAAGCCGCTTGCGGTAACGAATGCAGTCGTCGACTTCAACGACGTAACCTTTCGTTACGAGCGCGCCAAGGGCGAGCGTCCCTTGGCGGTTCTCGACGGGTTGAACCTCCATCTCAATTCGGGAGAGAAGAGCGGATTGATCGGCCGCTCCGCCATCCTGTTCGGGCCGGAACGATCGGGGCTGGAAACCGACGACGTCGCCATCGCGCGCGAGATCCTGACCGTGCCGATCAATCCGGAGTTCGGGTCGCTCAATCTGGCGCAGGCGGTGATTCTGGTCGCCTATGAATGGTCCAAGCATGTCGCGCTGGTCCAGCCGACCGACACCGAACTGGACCCGCCGGCCAGCCAGACCGATTTGGACGGCATGATCGGCCAGTGGG
>JALRIK010000008.1 GCA_023255435.1 Marivivens sp. | reverse complement strand
CGACAACCTCGAGGAATCGCAGGTGGCGCTTGTCTACGGTCAGATGAACGAGCCTCCGGGAGCACGTGCTCGCGTTGCTCTGACGGGTCTTACCCTTGCAGAGCAGTTCCGCGACGCTTCGGGCACCGACGTTCTGTTCTTCGTCGATAACATTTTCCGCTTCACCCAGGCAGGTTCGGAAGTTTCGGCTCTTCTCGGCCGTATTCCTTCGGCAGTGGGCTACCAGCCGACGCTGGCAACCGACATGGGCGCGATGCAGGAACGCATCACCTCGACCAAGAACGGCTCGATCACCTCGATCCAAGCTGTTTACGTTCCGGCCGACGACCTTACCGACCCGGCTCCGGCAACGACCTTCGCCCACCTCGACGCAACCACCGTTCTGTCGCGTGCGATTTCGGAACTCGGTATCTACCCGGCAGTTGACCCGCTCGACTCGTCGTCGCGTATCCTTGACCCGCAAGTCGTTGGTGAAGAGCACTATCAGGTTGCTCGTGACGTCCAGAATATCCTCCAGCGCTATAAGTCGCTGCAGGACATCATCGCCATCCTCGGCATGGACGAACTGAGCGAAGAAGACAAACTGACCGTGTCCCGCGCACGTAAGATCCAGCGTTTCCTTTCGCAGCCGTTCGACGTTGCAAAGGTCTTCACTGGCTCCGACGGTGTTCAGGTTCCGCTCGAAGACACTATCTCTTCGTTCAAGGCAGTTGTTGCTGGTGAATACGACCACCTTCCGGAAGGCGCCTTCTACATGGTTGGCGGCATCGCTGAAGTGATCGCAAAAGCCGAGAAAATGGCTGCAGCAGCAGCCTAAGGAGGCGAAATGGCAGATACTCTGCAGTTTGATCTGGTTTCCCCTGAGCGGCGCCTTGCGTCCGTTCAGGCGACCGAGGTCCAAATTCCGGGCGCTGATGGCGACCTGACGGCGATGGCCGGGCATGCCCCGACCATCACGACGCTGCGCCCCGGTGTGCTGCGTGTTGTTCATGCCGGTGGCACCGACGATTACATCGTCATCGGTGGCTTTGCGGATATCAACCATGGCGGCGTTTCGGTTCTTGCCGAAAAAGCGCTCCCCAAGGGTGAGATGACGCAGGACGTTTTTGACGCGATGATCGCCGAAGCTCGTGAAGCCCATAACAAGGCTAAGGAATTCTGGCACAATGAGCCCGGTCCCGTTGATGACGCGGCCAAGCTCATTTCGGACATGGTTGCCATCGGCGGCCATATCGGTCTGACGCCCAAGGATAACTGAGCGACACGTTAATACGATTAAAGGGGCCTCGCATTTTGCGGGGCCTTTTTATTTCCATATTTCTGTGCAGATATGCGCGGGTTCTAAGAATACTATCCAAGGCTGTAGAATGCGTAAGATTTTTGCCCATGTGATTGGCGTCGACCAAGGTGATCTCGTTCTTTTCAACGATTACGTTAACGATGGCGACATGTGGGCAGGCAGTGGCGAGCGCGAATATCGTCGCGAGGTCAAATTTTCGGAGGAATTTAGCGAAGAACCGGTGGTCAATGTCTGGTTGTCGCTTTGGGACTTTTCCAATTCGGCAAACGCACGGGCAGATGTGCGGGCTGAGGATATCAAGACCGACCGGTTTACCATCGTGTTCAACACGTGGTCGGACACCCAGATCGCGCGGGTCCGCGTCGCTTGGCAGGCAATCGGACCTGCGGTCAGCGACGAAGAGATGTGGGACGTTTAATCGTTTTCCAGATCCTTGATCGTGCCGCCCTTGCGGAGGTGATCATCCCAGATCCACGCCATCCGGTCCACGAACCACATTTTTGCGCCGACGATCATCATCGCGCCAAGGAGCGTCGCGCCGATGTCATACCTCCATAGTCCATAGGCAAGGGGAATCACGCCAAGGCTGCTTGCCACGGTGAGCGCTTTGAGCGGGGCTTTGTGATGTGCGGCGATAGAGCTTTCATCCCTCAGCAGCACCCGCTCGCCCAGAACGCCGCGCGCCGACCAACTGTCAAAGGTTTCGGGCACGGGGAACAGGCGTGGATTGATCCAGATAAACAGCGCCGTGAGAGTGAGAGGGACAAGTGCGCCCCATCCGAGCCAGAGGCGGCTCCAGATCGACAGAATGATGAGGGGGAGGGGGAGCACCACCCGCGTCCAGACGGACCACGGGTTGGCGTGTCGAAGCCACGTCCTGTCGTCCATTCCCATGAGCTTCTCAGCGAAGGCGACGACTTTGGACATGGCTCTTACCTTTTACGTTGTGGAATACATTCCCTCATAGATAGGCACGAGGGTCTCGTCTTCAAAGAGCGAGGAAACCGAAGTGCCGTTCCAGATGTTCAGGATCGCTTGAGCGAACATCGGTGCGGTCGGCACAATACGGATGTTCGGGCAGCTCTTCACCGCTTCGGTCGGCTCGATCGAGTCGGTGATGACCAGTGACTTCATGACCGAGTTACGGACGCGCTCGACGGCGGGTCCCGACATTACACCGTGGGTGATATAGGAGTGAACTTCGGTCGCGCCATGCTCCATGAGCACTTCGGCCGCTTTGCAAAGCGTGCCTGCCGTATCACACATGTCGTCCACGATGATGCACTTCTTGCCCTCGACGTTACCGATGACGGTCATTTCCGCGACTTCGCCGGGTTTCTCGCGGCGCTTGTCCACGATTGAGAGAGGGGCGTGGATGCGCTTGGCCAATTCGCGGGCGCGCGCCACGCCGCCGACGTCGGGCGAGACGACCATGATGTCGTCCATCTGGCCTTTGAAATGGTGCTTGATATCGAGCGCGAAAATCGGCGCAGCATAGAGGTTGTCCACGGGCACATCGAAAAAGCCTTGGATCTGGGCAGCGTGCAGATCCATGGTCAGAACGCGTTCGATACCTGCCTCTGCGATGAGGTTTGCAACGAGTTTTGCCGAGATCGGAGTCCGCGCCTTGGTGCGACGGTCCTGACGGGCATACCCGAAATAGGGGATCACTGCGGTGATGCGACCTGCGGAAGAGCGACGAAGCGCGTCCGAAATGATGAGGAGCTCCATCAGGTTGTCGTTCGCGGGGCGCGAGGTCGACTGGATGATGAACATGTCTTCGCCGCGGACGTTCTCATAAACCTCGACAAAGATTTCCTGATCGTTAAAGCGCTCGACGCGGGCGTCGACCAGGCCAACGCTCATCCCGCGATGCATCGACATGCGACGGGCAATGGAGTTGGCGAGTGGTTTATTGGCGTTTCCCGAAATAAGTTTCGGTTCGTTCATAGCCGGCATCTAGACTATCCCCAGGTGGTTGCATCCATCACATGACGGAATCGTGACGTTGACACCGCCTAGCACAAGGATACCGTCGCGTGAACCGATCAGGAGGGCTAGGAGGATCAAATGCCGCATATAGATTACTTTTTTGCGACCCTTTCACCGTATACGTATCTCGCTGGAACGCGTCTCGAGGAAATCGCGGCCAAACATGGCGCGACCATCACTTATAAGCCTCTTGATATTATCGCGCTCTTTGCGCGCACAGGGGGCACGCCGCCGCTCGAGCGGCATCCGTCGCGGCAAGAGTATCGCGCGCAGGAATTGCGCCGTCAGGCGGCCAAGACCGGGCTTCCATTCAATTTGCGTCCGATGTTCTGGCCGACAAACGGGGCTCCTGCCGCCTATGCGATCATCGCCGCACAAGCCCAAGGGGGCGGTGATTTGGGTCAACTTGTCCACGCGGTGACAGCAAGCGTCTGGTCGCGGGAAAAGAATATTGCAGAAGACGACGTTGTTCGGGAATGTCTGAAGGAAGCAGGGTTCGATCCCGCGTTGGCCGACAAAGGCTTGATGCTCGGGGCAGAGACCTATGCGGCGAATCTGGAAGAAGCCGTGAGCCGAGGGGCTTTCGGTGCACCGTTTTACATAACCGACACTGACGAGAGGTTCTGGGGTCAGGATCGGCTTAATGATTTAGATGCGTATTTAAGCGGGACTTTGTAATGCCGATAGAACAGCACGAGGGACTTTCGATCTTTGTTCAGGACTTCGGAGATGGTGAGCGCACCGTCCTCGGTATCCACGGAACCCTCGGGCATTCTGGCAATTTCAAACGGCTCGCCGCAGAACTGGACGGGAAGGCGAGGGTCATTGCCTTTGATCTTCCCGGACATGGTCAATCTGAGGATTGGGACGGGAGCGTCGATTTCTGTCTTCTCTCGCTCCAAGTGGCCAACAGCATCCTCGGTGTCGAGCCGATGGATCTTGTCGGGCATTCCTATGGCGCGCTTGTCGCCCTTTCGCTTGCGATGCATCGGCCCGACGTGGTGCGGTCCCTGACGCTTGTCGAGCCTATTCTATATTCGGCGCTCGAAGGATCGGAGCTTTGGGACAAACATCAAGCGCGGATTGCGCCGATGATGGCGGCGGTCGATGCGGGGGATCAGGACACAGCGGTCAACACCTTCATGCGGCATTGGGGTGGCACGGGCTATTGGGACAATCTCCCCGAAGAGCGCCGCCTTGCTGTGTACAAAAATATGCGCTTCATCAAAGCCTGCGATAACTTTTGCCACACCGATGTTCTGTTGCAGGATGGCGGGCTCGAGAGCCTCGCCATGCCTGTGATCGTTGTCTATGGGACCGAGACCTTGGCCGAGATGCCCATCATCTGCGAGAACATCGCCGCAAGGATGCCCGATGTCGGCATCGCGACGGTCGATGGGGCAGAGCATAATGTGCTAATGACACATCCTGCCCAGGTGGCTGGTTTGCTCGAAGTCAACTTCAGCCGTTCATAAGCGACAAGAAACGCTCGACATCCTCGTCGGTGGTGCACCAGCTTGTCACAAGGCGGGCCGAAAGGTCCACATCTGCGGGTCCTTCGATGTCTTGATCGAACGGCCAGAAGTAGTAATTCGCGCCGCCGTCGATGAGGCTTTGATGCTTTCCGCGAGGCCATTTCGCGAAGACGCAATTGGCGTGCGTCGGATGCAGAAGAGTCGCCCCCGCTTTCACGATCCCTTGGGATAAAAGAGCGCCCGTGCGGTTCGCCTCGCGCGCCATATCAAGCCAGAGCCCATCAGCGAGATAAGCTTCCATTTGCGCCGAAAGATAGCGGTGCTTGGAGAATAGATGCCCGCCGCGTTTGCGGCGCAGTTCGAACTCCCACGCGCGCTTGGGATCGAAAATCACCACGGCTTCGACGCCCATCAAGCCATTCTTGGTGCCGCCGAAGGAGAGCACGTCGATACCCGCTTTCCACGTCATCTCCGCAGGGGTGGCCCCTGTTGCGACGATCGCATTGGCAAAGCGTGCCCCATCGAGATGACAGGGGATACCGTGCTCCTTCGCAAGAGCGGTCAAAGCCGCAATTTCGAAAGGCTGATAGACCGTGCCTTGTTCGGTCACATTAGTGATCGACAGAGCGCCTTTTTGAACGTTGTGGACGCCTGCGCGCGCGGTGAAATGGATCGCTTTACGGAGCTCTTCGATGTCGATCTTTGCGTCTTTGCCTTCCAGCAGCGTGAGCTTGGCGCCATTGGTATAGAATTCTGGCGCACCACATTCGTCTTCTTCGATATGGGCGTTGCGGTGGCAATAGATCGTCTCCCAAGGCTGGCAAAGGATCGAAACGGCAAGCGCATTCGCGACCGAGCCTGTTGCAACGAGATAGACGGCGGCTTCGGGGGCTTCAAACAGGTCGCGGATTTGACCGCGCACCCGATCCATGATTGCGTCCGTGCCATAAGATTTGGCGTAGCCTTCGTTGGCGCGTGCCAGAGCTGCCAGCACGTTCGGATGGGCAGGGCTCGTGTTGTCGGACGCAAAAAACATCAGGTCGGCTCCTCGATTATGTGATTTTCCCAGTCGTCATCGTCGACTTCGAACTCGGGCACGGTCAAGCCGCGCATCGACACACCTGCCTCGTGAACCGACATGGGATCGCCAGAAATGAGCGGATGCCAATGATAGAGGTCCCGCCCCTCTGTCACCAAACGATAGGCACAGGTCTGGGGGAGCCAATACATATTCTCGGCAATCGTCTTTGGCGACATGACGATACATTCGGGGACGAATTGGTGACGGATCGGGTATTGGCTGCACAGACAGGTCGAGTCGTCCAGCAAGCGACAGGCGACACGGGTCAGAACAACTTCGCCCGTCTCTTCGTCTTCAAGCTTGTTGAGACAGCATTTTCCGCAGCCGTCGCAGAGCGCTTCCCATTCTTTCTGGGTCATCTTGTCCATCGGGACTTTGGCCCAGAACCGCTCTCGAAGGCCGTTTCGGTCGATCTCAGCCATCCGCAAGGATCTCGCGTGAGCGGGCACAATCCTTGTCCATTTGCTCGATCAGCGCTTCGAGGCTGTCGAACTTGAGTTCGGGACGCAGGTATTCGATCAAAGCCACCGAAAGCTCTGCGCCGTAAAGATCGCCTTTGAAATCAAAGATGAAGGTTTCGCAATTCGGGATGTTGTCCCCGAACATGGGGCGCACGCCGATTGAGGCAGCGCCACCATACGTGCCCTTGTGCGGACCGGTCAGCACATCGACCTTGACCGCATAGACGCCCAACTTGGGGTGATGTAGTCCGGTGATTGACATATTCGCCGTCGGATACCCCAGATCGCGCCCGCGTTGATCGCCGCGAATGACCGTGCCTTCGATGCGGTGAAGGTGCCCGAGCATTGCCGCTGCGCCTTGGGGGTCCCCTTCGGCAAGTGCGGTGCGGATCGCAGTAGAGGAGACCTCTCCCGCGTCGAGCGCCAGTAGCGGAACGATCGTCACCCCGAAGCCGAGTTCTTTTCCAAGCTCGACGAGAACGTCGGTCGAGCCTGACCGGTCTTTGCCGAAACAGAAATCGGCGCCGACGATCACATGGCAAAGCCCAAGCCGTTTGACGATGACTTCCTGCGCGAATTCCTTGGGGGTAAGGCTCGCCAATGCCTTGTTGAAGGGCACTTCATAGAGCACATCCACCCCGAGTTTCGCTAGACGGTTTGCCTTGGCTTCTGCATTCATCAAACGGAAGGCAGGGGCGTCAGGTGCGAAAAACTGACGGGGGTGGGGTTCGAAGGTCAGAACGCCCAGCTTGGCGTTGTCCTGTTTCGCCACATCGCGGGCGTGATCCAGAACCGCTTGGTGTCCGAGATGGACGCCGTCGAAATTCCCGATGACCGCGGCAGCTCCACGGTCGGCGGGATCCATATAAAGAGTGTCTCGGACGATACGCATAATGGCTGCGTAACTCCCCTTGCAGTCTCTTGCAAGCGGGGGAGTGCGTTATCAGTCGAACTTGCGGCTCGGGGCAAGCACCGTGGCCTCGCCGATGAGGATCTTTTTCCCGTTGACCAGACAGCGGGTGTCCATCGTCACGCGGCGCTTTGCGTGGTCGATCCCCGTGACCTCGACTTCGGCAAGCACCATGTCGCCCGGCCTCACGGGGCCGAGGAATTTGAGGGATTGTCCAAGATAGACCGTGCCATGACCCGGAAGCTGTTCGCCGATGACCGCAGAGACAAGACCGGCGGTAAGCATACCATGCGCAATCCGACCCTCGAAAATCGTATCACGGGCATAGTCATCATCAAGATGAACGGGGTTTCTGTCCGTCGATACTTCGGCAAAGAGCTCGATGTCGCGGTCGGTCACCACCTTGTGGAGCGACCGGACCATACCGATCTCGATGTCCTCGATGCAGATCGTGCCACGGGGTGCGTTATCCAGCATGTTGCGCTCCATTGAGTAACAAATAGTCCCTTTTGTGTTTTTATTTGAAACTAAATTACTTCGCAACTGCAGAAATTTCAACCCTAAAATGACTAGCGCAAGAAGCCTATCGCATAGGTGGGATTAGAATTTTCCTTCTGGATATAAGCCTTTAGCGCTTCGGCGTCGGGTTGTTCTTTAGTCTTGGTTTCTGCGGCTGCAAGACCACCGGTGATAAAGAGGGAATCAATATCCTCGCCCATAGCGCCAAGGATATCGGTCATGATGCCGTCGCCGATGGCAATGATGCGCGGTGTGTCCGGTGCATCGTCAAGCGCGGCAAGTCGTCGGCGGGCGAGATCGTAAATCGGTGGATGGGGTTTGCCGAAATAGAGGCTCTCGCCGCCCATTTCGGTGTAGAGACCGGCAAGTGCGCCGGCGCACCATTCCCTTGCTTCGCCGCGGTCGATCATAATGTCGGGATTGGCGCAAAGGAGCTTCATCCCTTTGGTTTTGGCATAGAGAAACTCGGCACGCATGACATCGGGTTCGGCGAGGGGATCAAACGGACCACAGCACAAGATACCCGTCGCTTCGTCGAGGGGAACACTTTCGACCGTGATCGGGTTTTCAAGGATCTGCGGCGTCTCGAAAAAGCTCAGATCGTGATCCTGGCCGATAAAGTATACCTTGCCGCCGATCGCGCCTGTGAAAAGAGCGACGCGTGCGCTGTCACCCGAGGTGGCGATAGCGTCATAGCACTCGGGCGGGATGCCCATGCGCGTGATCTGCTCGGCGACATAGTTCCATGCTCTCGGGGCATTCGTCACAAGCACAACCTTGCCGCCGCGCGCGCGGAAGGACTTCATCGCCTCGACCGCAGCGGGATAGGCGTGAATGCCATTGTGCATACAGCCCCAAAGGTCGACGAATGCCGCGTCATAGTTGTCGGAAATCTCGGAGAAGGCGTTGATAATCTCGGTCATATTGGCCTCTTGTCTGTTGCGCCTTGGATGCCACAGTGCTGTCGCGGTTGCACATGAAAAAGGGCGCCGAAGCGCCCTTTGTTCCCGGTATCAGGAAAAGATCAGAGCTTGAGTGCAGGGATGATCTGCTTTTTGCGGGACATGACGCCAGGAAGCACAACCGTGTCGCCCGAAACCGTCGCGCCAAAGCTCTTTTCGGCAAGCGTTTTGACAAGATCGTTCGGAACCAGCAGGGTTGCTTCTTCGCGAAGAATGTCGACCACGAAAAGGATCACTTGGTCGACGCCGTCTTCCTTGGCCACTTCGATCGAGGTTTCCATCAGGCCCGCCTTGCGATCGAGGATGATCTTGGGTGCGGTGGTTTCAAGAACCGAAACGCGGAACTTGGTGCCCTCTACGGCATATTCCTTGGAGTCCATGCGCAGCAGTTCCGCATCCGAGAAGGCAGATACATCGGACTTGGCTTCGAACATCTCACTCGCATAGGCGGCGATATCAAGGTTCAGCTCGGCGGCCAGTTTCTGGGCAAGCGCGCGGTCGGTGTCGGTGGTCGTCGGCGAGCGGAATTCCAGCGTATCCGACAGTATGCACGAAAGCATCAGACCTTTGATGTTGTCGGGCATGGTTTCGGCGTCAGCGCCCATCAGATCGTGCATGACCGTAACGGTGCAGGCGAGGGGGCGGATGGTGATGTCAATCGGACCCTTGGTTTCAAGGCCGCCAACCAGCTTGTGGTGGTCGATGATTGCTTGAATGTCTGCATTGTTGATGTTGGCAGGCAGCTCGGCGGGGTTGTTGGTGTCGACGATGACCACGGGCTGATCATTTTCAACGTCAGTGATGATTTCGGGCAGGGCAAAGCCCCACTTTTCCGCAACAAAGGCGGCTTCGGTGTTCGGCTGGCCAAGGAGTTTGGCTTTGGCATCGACGCCTTTGGAGTTGAGATACCATTCCCAAATCAGCGGAGCGCCGGTCGAGTCGGTGTCGGGAGCTTTGTGGCCGAAAACAAAGGTGGTCATTGCGGGAATCCTGCGAAACATGAAATTTGCGCGTCTTATATGCGGTGCAGCATCGCTTGTCACCACTGCCCAAACCTGCTGCGGCAATGGGGCTTCTGCGGGGAAAGAAGAGCGGAGAAATCCGGCTCTGATTTTTATGGGTGAAGCTGTTGACAGGCGTCGAGCAGCTCCCTAACTATGCCTCGTTAGCACTCGGGTTGAGTGAGTGCTAATAGCCCGAGTGGGCTCGGAGAAATAACTGATAGCTGAGGAGCTACTACAATGGCTTTTAAACCGCTGCATGACCGTGTTCTGGTCCGCCGTGTACAGAGCGACGAAAAGACCAAGGGCGGCCTGATCATCCCCGACAGCGCCAAGGAAAAGCCGGCTGAAGGCGAAGTCGTTGCTTGCGGCGAAGGCGCTCGTAAGGATTCGGGCGAGCTGATCGCAATGGCTGTTAAGGCTGGCGACCGCGTTCTGTTCGGCAAGTGGTCCGGCACCGAAGTCACCGTCGAAGGTGAAGAGCTTCTGATCATGAAAGAAAGTGACATTCTCGGCATCATCGCCTGAGAACCTTTCTTTTCAAACACAAACTAATTCAGACGAGGAATACAGCAAATGGCTGCTAAAGACGTCAAATTCGGCACCGACGCGCGTAATCGTATGCTCAAGGGTGTGAACATCCTTGCAGACGCAGTGAAAGTGACCCTCGGCCCCAAAGGCCGTAACGTAGTTCTGGACAAGTCCTTCGGCGCTCCGCGCATCACCAAGGACGGTGTTTCGGTCGCTAAAGAGATCGAGCTTGAAGACAAGTTCGAGAACATGGGCGCCCAGATGGTGAAAGAAGTTGCTTCGCGCACCAACGACGAAGCAGGTGACGGCACCACCACCGCAACCGTTCTCGCTCAGGCCATCGTCAAAGAAGGCATGAAAGCTGTTGCCGCCGGCATGAACCCGATGGACCTCAAGCGCGGTATCGATCTTGCGACCACCAAGGTCGTTGACCAGATCAAGTCGATGGCTCGTGAAGTTGCAGACTCGGACGAAGTTGCCCAGGTCGGCACCATTTCGGCAAACGGCGAAGCCACCATCGGTCGCCAGATCGCTGATGCAATGCAGAAAGTCGGCAACGACGGCGTCATCACCGTTGAAGAAAACAAGGGCATGGAAACCGAAGTCGAAGTCGTCGAAGGCATGCAGTTCGACCGCGGCTATCTTTCGCCCTACTTCGTCACCAACCCCGACAAGATGATTGCCGAGCTTGAAGACGCTGTGATCCTTCTCCACGAGAAGAAGCTCTCCTCGCTCCAGCCGATGGTTCCGCTTCTCGAGTCGGTAATCCAGTCGCAAAAGCCGCTCATCATCGTTGCCGAGGACGTAGAAGGCGAAGCTCTTGCAACGCTCGTCGTCAACAAGCTTCGCGGTGGTCTCAAGATTGCTGCTGTCAAAGCTCCGGGCTTCGGCGATCGCCGCAAGGCCATGCTTCAGGACATCGCCATCCTCACCGGTGGTCAGGTGATCTCGGAAGATCTCGGCATGAAGCTCGAGAACGTCACCATGGACATGCTTGGCCGCGCCAAGAAAGTCTCGATCTCCAAAGACAACACCACCATCGTTGATGGCGCAGGTGATAAGGCCGAGATCGAAGCACGCGTTGCCCAGATCCGTGGCCAGATCGAAGAGACCTCTTCGGACTATGACCGTGAAAAGCTTCAGGAACGTGTTGCCAAGCTCGCTGGCGGCGTCGCTGTCATCCGCGTTGGCGGCATGACCGAAGTCGAAGTCAAAGAGCGTAAGGACCGCGTTGATGACGCTCTGAACGCAACCCGTGCAGCTGTTCAGGAAGGCATCGTCGTCGGCGGTGGTGTTGCTCTGGTTCAGGCCGCAAAGGTTCTCGCTGGTGTTGAAGGTCAGAACGCTGACCAGAACGCAGGTATCGCCATCGTTCGCCGCGCTCTGGAAGCTCCGCTTCGCCAGATCGCCGAGAACGCAGGCGTTGACGGCGCCGTTGTAGCTGGCAAAGTCCGCGAGTCGGATGACAAGAACTTCGGCTTCAACGCACAGACCGAAGAATATGGCGACATGTTCAAGTTCGGTGTGATCGACCCTGCCAAGGTTACCCGCACTGCTCTCGAAGATGCAGCATCGGTTGCAGGTCTTCTGATCACCACCGAAGCCATGGTTGCAGACAAGCCCGCAAAAGACGGCGGCGCACCTGCAATGCCCGACATGGGTGGCATGGGCGGCATGATGTAATCATCGCCGTTACGGTATCGGGAGAGGGCTCGCTTCGGCGGGCCCTTTTTCATTTTAACGGAGGATCGGCTCTAGCGCGTCATAGGGTGGGGCGTTCGGGTCTTCCCACGCAACAGCGGCAAGGCTGTCGGGTTTGACGCGGAGCGTATTAAGCTCTTCGCGCGTGACCCATTTACGATGCGAGACAACGCCTTCCGGATCGGTCCAATCGCCTTCGGGGTCGCCTGAAATCAAAGTGCAACGGAAATAGATATCCACTTGATGAAAATCACCGTTCGGGTCGTGGAATTCATTCACAAGGCAGGGTGCACCGACCATGACGCCAAGGCCGGTTTCCTCGTAAATCTCGCGCTTGAGGTTCGCGGTCAGGCTTTGATGGGGTTCCGCGCCCCCACCGGGGGCACACCAAAGATGGGTCCGGCCTTTCCAAGCGTTAACCAAAAGAAGACGGTTCTCGTTCATGATAATGCCGCGGACGGCAAGGCGGATCGGGCGAAGCATGGCCTATCGTGGCGTTTTGCGCAGCGTCACGCAAGAGAAAGACTTCTGACAACCTGAGCGAGATGCTATCTCTTGGATATGACCCGTATCGCACTCCTCTTTTCCATGTTCTTGGTTCCGCTGGCCGCCTGTGCTTCAGATCAGGAGAACGTCATGCACGAAGATCAATGTGTCGTCCTTCTTCATGGATTGGCGCGAAGTGAGCTTTCGATGACGCCGATGGCGCTCTTTCTGGAAAGCGAAGGTTATGTCGTGGTCAACTCGGGTTATCCGTCGACGGAGCGGACGATCGAGCAGCTCGTGGACGAGGATGTCACCCGTGACGTCGAAGCCTGCGGTGATCATCAGGTCAATTTCGTCACCCATTCCATGGGCGGTATTTTGGCGCGTGCTTGGCTTGCCAAGAATAGACCCGAGAAAATGGGCCGTGTGGTGATGCTTGCACCGCCCAACAAAGGGTCCGAGTTGGTGGATATCTTTGGCGAGTGGGAGCCGTTTGAATGGTTCAACGGTCCTGCGGGGCTTGAACTCGGGACCGAACCCTCATCTGTGCCCAATTCGCTCGAAGCGGCGGATTTCGAGGTCGGGATTATTGCGGGGAACCAATCGCTCAACCCGCTGTTTTCCAACCTGATCGAGGGTGCAGACGACGGCAAAGTGTCGGTCACGTCGACGGTTCTAGAGGGGATGACTGATCATCTCGTTCTTCCCGTGACCCATACCTTTATGATGAACAATCCCCTCGTGATGGCGCAAGTCGCGGCCTTTCTCGAGACGGGGCGATTTGACCGCGACCTATCGCTCGGCAATGTGATCTTTGGAAAGTGAAAGGGCGCCCTATGCGGCGCCCGTCACTGTGTTGATATGGCCCATCTTGCGACCGGGCTTTGCGTCTGCCTTGCCATAAAGATGGATCGCGGCAGAGGTTTTCGCGATCTCGGGGATGCGGTCGATGTCATCCCCGATCAGGTTTTCCATCACCACGTTCGAATGTCGTTTGCCATCCCCCAAGGGCCAACCCGCAACAGCGCGGATGTGCTGCTCGAATTGGTCGATGGTGCAGCCGTTCTGCGTCCAGTGCCCCGAGTTATGCACACGCGGCGCAATCTCGTTCACGATCAGTCCCTGCGGCGTGACGAAAAGCTCGACCCCCATCACGCCCACATAGTCGAGCGCGCCAAGGATTTTCGCCGCAATGAGAATGGCGTCCGTGCGCTGCGCAGGGGTGAGCCGTGCGGGAACCGTCGTGGTGTGCAAGATGCCGTTGCGATGGACGTTTTCGCCGGGATCGAAACAGGCAACAGAGCCGTCAAGACCGCGCGCGCCGATCACCGAGACTTCGTGGCTGAAATTGACGAAACCTTCGAGGATCGCAGGAGCGCCGTTCATATCGGCAAAGGCGGTGTCGGCATCCTTGGCGTCCATGATGCGCGCTTGCCCTTTTCCGTCATAACCCATGGTGCGGGTCTTGAGGATCGAGGGCGCGCCGATAGTTTCGAGCGCCGTGGTCAGCGCTTCGCGGTTCGGGATGTCGGCAAAAGGAGCGGTCTTGAGGCCAAGACCCTCAAGGAAAGTCTTTTCAATCAAGCGATCTTGCGAGGTGGCGAGCGCCTGGCGACCCGGACGGATCGGTCTGGCTGCCTCAAGCAGATCGAGTGCAGACGTCGGGATGTTTTCGAATTCGTAGGTGATCACATCCACCGATGCGGCAAATGCGGCGAGCGCGTCGGCATCGTCGTAAGAAGCGGTCGTCACCTTGTCCGCAACGTGGCCTGCAGGCGGGTTCGCGCTTGGTTCGAAGATATGCGTTTTGAACCCGAGACGGGAGGCCGCCACCGAAAGCATACGGCCAAGTTGACCACCGCCCAGAATGCCGATGGTAGAGCCAAGGGGGAGGGGATTACTCATTGACAGGCTCATCGGGGATAGAAGCGGAGAGCGCCTCGCGCCACGCATCAAGACGCGCCGCGAGTGCGGGGTCCTGAAGGGCGAGGATGCCAGCGGCCATCAGGCCTGCGTTCGACGCACCCGCAGCACCGATGGCCATGGTCGCGACGGGGAAGCCTTTGGGCATCTGGACAATGGAATAGAGGCTGTCGACGCCCGAAAGCGCCTTGGTTTGCACGGGAACACCGATCACTGGCACGCGGGTTTTGGACGCCATCATGCCCGGAAGATGTGCAGCGCCACCCGCACCTGCGATGATCACCTGAAGGCCACGGTCGGCCGCTTCTTTGCCATAGGTCCAAAGACGGTCGGGCGTGCGGTGGGCCGAAACGATCTTGGCTTCATAAGAAATGCCGAGTTCGTCGAGAATATCGGCGGCAAGCTTCATCGTGGGCCAATCGGACTGGCTCCCCATGATGATGCCGACTTGGGTCTTGGACATCTGAATTCCCCCTAGATCACAGGAAGCGGCACTATACCCACGTAGAAAGAGTGTGCAATTGCCCTTGGGCGTATCAGGCGATGATATCGGGGAAAATGCGATCTTCGAGCTGCGCGATCTGGTCCTTGAGCGCGAGCTTTTGCTTTTTGAGGCGTCGCAATGTCAGCATATCGGCGGACGCACGCTCTTCCAAAGCGTGAATCGCTTGGTCCAGATCACGGTGCTCACGCTTGAGAACTTCGACTTTGATGCGAAGCACGTCAATCTGGTCCATTTTGGCTGATTTATTCATTTGAACTCTCGTTCGGAAATCACCCTATCAGAATAAGTCTTTTGATTGCTTTACGCTAGCCCCGCCCCTTGCAGCTGCGGAAAAATCTCCCCATATTTCAATCAATGGCCGCCGAATTCGGGGCCGATGTGGACTGTCGCTTGATTAAGGACGTGGCCGATGACCAAACTTACCTTGGGGACTCACCCCTATCTCTTGGGCTTCGAACAGCTGGAACGGCTGGTGGAGCGCACGGCAAAGACCGGCAACGAAGGCTATCCGCCTTACAACATCGAACAAACCTCGCAGAATTCCTATCGCATCACCCTTGCCGTGGCAGGGTTTTCCGAAGACGATCTTGCCATCACCGTGGAAGACAATTCGCTCGTTATCCGTGGTCGTCAGGCAGACGAAAGCGAGGGCCGGATTTTCCTGCACCGCGGGATTGCGGCGCGTCAGTTCCAACGCTCTTTCATTCTCGCAGATGGCGTCGATGTGGGCGAGGCGGTCATGGAAAATGGTCTCTTGCACGTCGATCTCACCCGCAAAGTGCCCGAAAGTGTTGTCCAAACCATCAAGATAAGGAGGACCGGCAGATGAACTCCCGTTTTGCGCTTCCAATTCTGAATGACAAAATCGTCTATGTGAAACCCGTAGAGGTTTCGGACCTTCCACCCGAAGTGCGCGAGCAGGCGGGCGATCTCAAGGAACTTTTCTCGGTGCATAACTCCGAAGGTGTGCAGATCGCACTTGTGGCGGATCGGGCTTTGGCCTTTGCGCTGGCGCGTCAGCATCAGCTTACCCCTATGACGGTGCATTAAAAGCCGCATCGACAAATAATCGCCGCAACCGCCGACTTTGTGCGACGGAAATGCACTCGGGTCGCGTATCATCATACCGATACGGAAATGTGAAAGGGTTGTTTCATGTCGTCGCCTGCAAAATATTCAAAGCCCCAGATCGCGCTCCACTGGGGCATGGCCTTGTTGTTTTTCGTCAGTTTCGTGTCACACGAGGGAATGAAGGACGCTTGGCGTGCTTTGGTGCGCACAGGCGAGCCTGCGATGAGTGTGGGCGCAGCGGTGCATGTGTGGGTTGGAGTGCTGCTCCTTGGACTGGTTGCGGTTCGCATTGTCACGCGGCTTCTCAAAGGGGCGCCCGAAGCGGTTGAAACGGGCAACAAGCTCCTCGATCTGTCGGCCAAGATCGCACATCTGGCGCTTTATGGCGTGATGATCCTTGTTCCGCTAAGCGGCGCTTTGGCATGGTTTGGCGGGGTGCGCGACGCAAGCGAGGTTCATGAGGTGATGTTCACTGCGGGGCTTACTCTCGTCGGTTTGCACATCGTCGCCGCGCTCTATCACCAATTTATACTCAAAGACGGATTGATGCAGCGGATGCGCTGAACAAAAGAAAAAGCCCCGCCTTGTGCGGGGCTTTTTCTTAGCGGACGATGTTTTCTGTTTGGAGGAACATATTCCCCCAAGCCTGATCGATGAGTTCGGGCGTCATCTGATAGGGGATCCCCTCGAACTCGCAGATGGCGATGATCTGGTCGAGCAAGAACACGGGCTGATAGTTCGCATAGGTGTTGTTGATCGTCGGATATTTGTGCTTGAGAAGGTAAATGAGAGATTGCTCGTCCAGCGGAACGCGTTTTTTCCGCGCGACAAGTGCAAAGATTTTAAGGAAATTCTCTTTGCTCGGACCGTCGATCTTGATCTTGAAAAAGATACGGCGCAGCGCCGCTTGGTCGAAAATCTCGTTCGGGTGAAAGTTCGTCGAAAAGATAACGAGTGTATCAAAAGGCGTTTCGAATTTTTCGCCTGATTGAAGCGCAAGGATATCGCGTCCTTCTTCAAGTGGAACGATCCAGCGGTTGACGATTTTTTGCGGCGGTTCTTCCTGACGACCTAGGTCGTCGATGATGAAAATTCCGCCCGCCGACTTCATCTGGAGCGGGGCGGTATAGGTCCGCGCAATGGGGTTATAAACGAGGTCGAGCATTTCAAGCCCAAGCTCGCCCCCCGTCACAACCGTCGGCCGTGTGCATTTCACATAGCGTTGGTCATGCTGCAATGTGCGGCGAAGTGCATTGGGGTTCTCGTCGGTCTGACCGACCGCTGTATGCACGATCGGATCATAGACCGTAATGACTTGTCCCGAATATTCGATGGCGCGCGGGACATAGATCATATCGCCGAGCGCATCGCGGATACCGTTCGAGATCGAGGATTTCCCGTTGCCCGGCGGCCCATACATAAGGATCGAACGCCCTGCTGACACCGCAGGACCGAGGTTGTCGATCAAACTACCGGGGAGAATGAGATGCCCCATGGCTTCGGTCAGTTGCTTGCGAGTGACTTGGATATTCCGGATCGACTGGCGTTTGACCTGAGCGGCATAGTCATCCATCGGCACAGGCATTGCGCCGTAATATTCGGACTGGCCGAGCGCATCGAGCGCACGGGCGCGGCCCGTTTCGGTCAGTTGGTAATTCATGTCCGAATTCTCTCCTCCGACGAGCCCATTCGCCTCGAGCAGGAGCTGTCCGCGAGCGAGATCGACAAGGGACTGCGCCACAGGCACGGTCACGCAAAGCGCTTGCGCAATCTGGCGCACCGTCGAGAGGTTCTGTCGAAAGATCGTCTTGATCAATATGTCCCGCATCATAACGATCGGAAGCCCCATCGCCTCGATCGTGCGAGGGGCTGGCGGTGCCATAATTGTGGAAGCTTGCATGTTCATGGGGCGCAGACCGGGATCAATAAAAGTATTGTTTCCGTTCTCGCGGGTAATCATGGCGAAAGAATGAAAAAATGCCCACTTTAGATGGGCATTCGCTTGGCATTCAGAGGACTTCGAAGAGGGGAAGTGCCAGATAATAGGCCAGTGCTGCACTTAGCGGAAATCCCATCGGAAAACGTCGTCCCGTTTCCCAACTTTGCCAGTGCGGGACCATCGCCCGAAGGGGCGATATCCGTGCAAGGCGATGCGCCGCAAAGGCAGCGAGGAGCGCTCCGCAAAAAATAAACAGGACAAGGACGGCATCCGAAGCGGCCACAAACGGGGCGTCAGCAGCGATAAACTTGGAGTCTCCTGCGCCCATGGCGCCAGCGGCATTGAGGATCATACCGACCACTAACATGCCAAGACCTTGCGCCCAGCGGATCCCGTAGGTTTCGAGCGGCATCACAAATGGCCCCAGAACGACAAAGACCGCGAACAAGGCATAGACCGAGACATTCGGGATCTTCATCGCGCTCAGGTCACGCCACGCCACATAAATGCCAATCACTAAAGCAAAAGGCAAAAAGACCAACGATTGCGACAATGTCAGATGCGTCATCAGTTGCTTACATTGTCTTCAAGAGCGCGAAGCGAGCGGGCCGCCGCTTCGAAATGCTGCGGGTGGGTGTCGATGGCTTCGCGCAAGAGGCCCTTGGCGGTCGTCACGTCGCCTTGCTTTACGGCAGTGAGGGCAAGGGTGTGCAAGAGTTGCGCGCGTTCGGTCTGGGACATGGGCACGACAGGAAGATCATAGTTGCGTTGCGCGCCACGGGCGAGAACGAGGTTGTTTTTGGCGGTAAAGAGAGAGCTGTCCTGACGCACTGCATCGCCGAAGAGACGCTCGGCTTCGACATAGGCGCCACGGGTCAGCTTGGAAAAACCCCAGTTATTCAGAACGCCTGCAGGCTTGGTGGTGAGCCCCACAGCTGTTTCATAGAACGTGTCGGCGCGTTTCCAATCGCTGTTGCTGTCTGCGACCATGGCCTCCAGCCGGTAACGTTCAAAGGTTTCGTGCGTCGGTGGAACCGAATTCAGAGTGGCTTGGGCATTCTCCCAATCATTCGCGCGGATATAGGCCCCTGCAAGGTCCACGCGATCATCATTGGTCGCCTCTGGGTGGGCGACGACGTCTTTCCACGCAACAAGAGCCTCGGTGGCCCGCGAAGCGCGCGTCAGGGACGCCGCCAGACCTCGCATAAGATCGATACGACTCGGATCGTTGGCCGAAGCGCGCGCAAAATAGGAAACCGCCTCGTCGGGATCAGCGACCGAGAGCATCACGTCATTGAGGTTGGTTTCATCGACAACATTCACATCGCGCAAAGCGCGCGCAACTTCTGCGTCACCAGATTTCTGGCATCCGCTCACGACAAGCGCAGCCGCAAAAGCGGTTGCAATCACAAGGGTTTGGCGCATCGCCTGCGTCCTCTACTGCTCTTGTGCTAATGCGTCGTCAAAAGGACCGTTTCGCTTGATCCACGGCGCACCAGCCGGAATTCTTCATTCTCTTGAGGTGCAGAATACAGGGGATTATCCAGTTTTGCGAGTGCCAAGCGCAGGTTGTCGCGGATTTCGTCGGAATTGCCGTTGTCCGTGGCATATGCGCGACGGAAGACCTCGGAGGCTTCGGCGATTGCACCGCGTTCCATGAGGACCACCCCCAAGTTGTTCCACGCGGACGCAAAGTCGGGGTCTTCCTCGACGGCGCGTCGCAACAGATCCTCGGCTTGGTTCAATCGACCAAGTTTGAGGTTGGCGGACCCGAGTGCGGACAGCGTGTCGATATTCAAACCCTGTTGAGCGGCGGCGCGAGTATAGGCCCTGAGCGCTAGCTCGTATTCACCCGCCGCCATGAGGCGGTGTCCGACCGAAAGACCGTCGATGTCGGATTTTCCCGCAACCCCGGGCGCGAATACACCGTCAGATGAATTGAGGCCGCCCGTGGTGCAGGCGGCCAACATGAGACACAAAAGTAAAACGTTTGTTCGAATAATCGTCATCGCCCTACAGACTGTTTGCGCCCCCGAAGTTTGTCATGATGTCATAGATCGAGGGTCCGATCAGAATGATCAGAAGCGGCGGCACGGTCAACAGCATCGTCGCAAGAGTCATCTTGGTCGGCAGGGTATTCGCCTTTTCTTCGGTGCGCATCACCCGTTTGTCGCGCATTTCACTCGAATAGACCTTGAGCGCGTCGGCAATCGATGTGCCGAACTGTTGCGACTGGATGAGAACGGTCACAAAGGACGCAATGTCGGGAACACCGCAGCGCTCGGCCATATCTTTGAACACCGCCATCTTGTCTTTGCCCGCTTTCATCTCGTAGCTGACGATTTCGAATTCGTGAGCAAGGGCGGGAAAGCCGCTGCGCATTTCTTTTGATACACGGATGATCGACTGATCAAGCGACTGGCCTGCTTCGATACAGACGAGCATCATATCAAGACTGTCGGGAAATCCGTTGACGATTTCTTCCTGACGGCTCGCTTGGCGGCGGGTGACCCAATATTTGGGGAACATATAACCGCCGACGCCCGGACCGATGATATACATCGCGCGGTCTTGGGTCGTGAGTTCCGAAAAATCGGCAACGCCAAAGGCATAGAGCAATCCGACCATAAGGCCCAAAATCCCGAGCGCGAACTGCGCGAAGTGATACATCCGCACCGAGTTCTTGGAGGTATATCCTGCCTGCAACAGCTTGAGCTTGACGGCCGAATAGTCCTCTTGGTTCTGGGGTTCGAGAAAGTTCGAGTATTTTTCGAGTTTGTCCTTCTTCTGGACCTGTCGAAGTTTGGCGGTCGGAACGCCCGCATTTTCTTTGACTTTGATGCGCCCGCCCGTCTTGAGCTTTTCAAGCGGGTCTTCCTCTTTCTTGAGCATGATCGGCAGCGTCAAGAGCACGAGTGTCAACCCCAGAAAGCCGACCAGGATCAAGGGGCCGAACGGCCCGAGAAGGTCGATGAGCATCTGTTGGATTTGTTCTACAATCGCCATTTTTTTGCCTCAGACCTTGATATTAACGAGGGTGCGCATGACAAAGAGGTTTAGGCCGAGAAAGGCCGCAACCACGATACACGCGGGGATGAACACGGGCGTATCCTGAACGTCCGCATAGTAGTCGGGCTGGGCAAGGTTGATCCCGACCAAGGCGACAAGAGGAAAGACCGAAAGAAACATGCCCGACCATTTCGCTTCGGCCGTGATGGCCCGAACGCGGCGAAAGAGTTTGAAGCGGGCACGGATCACTTTGGACAATCCGTCGAGGATTTCGGCAAGGTTACCGCCCGACTGCTGCTGGATCGTGACGGCCATCGCAAGAAAGCGCAAATCCTGCATATCGATACGGTCGGCCATTTGTTTGAGAGCTTCGCCCATATCGCGCCCATAGGCGGTCTCGTCGGCGATAACGCCCATTTCGGTGCCGAGCGGATCGGGGGCCTCTTTCGCGACGATCCCGATGGCAGAACTGATCGGGTGCCCAACGCGCAGCGAGCGCACCATAAGCTCGACCGCATCGGGAAGTTGCTCCTCGATCATGTCCATACGCTTTTTCGCTTTTTTCGCGATCCACATATAGACCCCGCCGACCCCCATCCCGACGGCAACAACGGCGCGCACCGGAAGAGACGCGGTGGTGCCGACGGTCAGCGCCATAAAGGCCCCAGCCCCGAGCACGACCATGATCAGGATGAGTTGCGAGGGAGAAAAGGCGATATTCGCCTTTTGTGCCTTGGACGCGAGAAGCGAATACAGCGGAATTTGCTGGCTTCTGAAGTGCTGCGTCATCTCTTTGCGGAGTTGTTCAAGCACCTGTTCGCGACCGCCGCCTTTTTCCATAAGCTCGAGGCGCCGATTGACGCGGCTGTTGAGTGAAATGGATTTGCCAAAGATCGTCAGATAGATGCCCTCGACCACGAGAAGCACCGCGATAAAGATCAAACCATAGATAATCGGTTCTGCTGAAAGGGTCATTTGGCGTTACTCCGCGGCATAGGGTTCAAAGATTTGCGGCGGCAGGTCATAGCCCCACAGGCGGAAACGCTCCGAGAAGTGCGAACGCACGCCCGTAGCGGTGAAATGGCCGATGATCTTATTGTCGGGGGTGAGTCCGACGCGCTGATAGCGGAAGATCTCCTGCATCGAGATGACGTCGCCTTCCATCCCGGTGATTTCGGTGATCGACACTATGCGGCGTGAACCATCCTGAAGACGCGATGCCTGAACGATCAGGTTCACAGCCGAGGCGATCTGCGAGCGCACGGCCTTGATGGGCATTTCGATCCCTGCCATTGCAATCATGTTTTCAAGACGCGACACGCCGTCTCGGGCAGAGTTGGCGTGGATCGTGGTCATGGACCCGTCGTGGCCGGTGTTCATGGCCTGAAGCATGTCGATCACTTCTTCGCCGCGGGTTTCCCCGACGATGATACGGTCGGGGCGCATACGAAGGGCGTTCCGCAAACAGTCACGCTGGGTCACGGCGCCTTTGCCTTCGACGTTCGGGGGGCGGGATTCCATGCGGCCGACATGTGTCTGTTGCAGCTGGAGTTCTGCCGTATCCTCGATCGTCAGAATACGCTCGCTGTCGTCGATAAACGAAGACAAAGCGTTCAAAGTCGTCGTTTTACCCGAACCCGTGCCGCCCGAAACGATGACGTTCAGACGTGTCGCCACTGCGGCCTGAAGATAAGCGGCCATCTCTTCGGTAAAAGCGCCGAACTTGACAAGATCGTCAATGGCCAGCTTTTCCTTTTTGAACTTACGGATCGAGACGAGAGAGCCGTCGATCGCAATAGGTCCAACCATGGCGTTGAAACGCGAGCCGTCAGAAAGACGGGCGTCCACATAGGGGTTCGATTCATCTACGCGGCGGCCCACGGCGGACACGATCTTGTCGATGATCCGCAAGAGATGCTTTTCATCCTTGAACGTCACATCGGTGAGCTGGAGTTTACCGGCTCGTTCGACGAAAATCTGTTGGGGGCCGTTTACCAGAATATCGTTGACGCTGTCGTCCTTGAGCAAGGTCTCGAGCGGACCAAGGCCCGTAACTTCGTCATAGAGATCCTGATTCAGGGCCAAGCGCTCTTCGCGGTTGAGCACCATACCAAGCTCTTCGAGCGTCTCGCCAGAAATGGCGCTGATCTCGGTCTTGAGATCATTTTCGGTCGCGGTTTCCAATGCGGCAAGGTTCAGGTTCTCGAGCAGGGCTTTGTGCACCTGAAGCTTGATTTCCTGAAGCCGCTCTTTTCGTTTTTTGTCCTTGTCCGCTGCGACAGGCGCGGCGGCCTTTGTCGGCTGCGGCTTTCTGAAGCTGCGCACCTCGGATGTTGCAGCCGAAACAGGGCTTGCCGGAGCGGATGAACCGCCAGCGGAACTGCGAGCGGTCTGGAGTTTGTGGATTGCAGCAGAAGCCGAGGAAGGGGCTTTGCCGGATGCGCTTTTCTTATATTTCGAAAACATCTGCTAACCTCTTACTTTCGTTTTTTCTTTTTCGTCGAAACACTTGCCTCGCCCACGTTGACGTCGTGGATCGACTTGGCGAGTTTGGCGATTTCCTTGCGAAGCGCGTTCTTGGGGGCCGCGCTTGACAGCGGCTGGCCGTGATCATTGGCCTGCATGATCTGTTTGCCGCCATCGGGAAAGGTCACGTCGATAGAGATGCCCAAGCTATCGGCAAGCCGTTTTATGCGGGCTTTGCCGTTCAGGTCGGTGAAGCCGGGCGCGCGGTTCAAGATGAACCTGAGCTTATCAAAGGGAAGATCCTCGGACTGGAGCGCCCGCTTGAGCCGAAGCGTATTTTGGGCGGAGCGCATGTCGATTTCGAGAAGCGCAAAATAGACGTGTGCCTGTTCGAGAATGGTCTGGGTCCATTCCACGAGCGTGGTCGGCATATCGACGACGACATAGTCGAAGTTCGCCAAGGCAATTTCGAACAAACGTTCGACATCAGGTGGTCCCATGATGTCCAAGGGCATTATGTCGGGTGGCGACGTCAGCACATAGAGCTTGTCGTGCACGCTCAACGTGGCTTGCATAAAGGCTTCTTCGTCGGCTGCTTCGGTATCTGTGATAAGTTCCATCACCGCCTCTCGGCGATCGACGTCGAGATAGGTGCCGACCGAGCCGTATTGCAGATCGAAGTCGATCAAGAGAACGCGCGGGGCATCCTCTTTTTCGATGGTTGAAAGCTCGTAAGCCAGATTACAGGCAAAAGTCGTTGCTCCTGTGCCACCCGCCATTCCCTGAACAGGGATCAGCACGCCCGAGCGGTCGTTCTTGGCCTTGAGACTATGCTCGTTTCGGCTCGGGACGATTTCAGGCTCTTCGGGTTCCGAAGTCACGCGTTCGATCGCTTGTGCAAGTTCGCCATCAGGGAGCGGGTAGGGCACGAATTCGTCGCCGCCTGCCTTGAGAAGTTTATGAAGCGCGGTCGGCGAGACGTCCTCTGTCACGAGAATGATGCGGATGTCGCGGGCTTTGGCCGCAACAATCAATGCAATCACCTCTTCTAGCGAGGCTTCGTCTTCGGCATCAAGTGCAATGGCGAGGAATTGGAGCGCTTCGGCTTCGGGTTGATCAAGAAAGAGCAAACAATCGCCGAACCCAAGGTCACCCCATTGCTCGCCCATGGCTTTTTCCATGTCTTCGATCAACAGATCGAAAAGCTGCACGTCTCTGCTCACCGTGCAGGCCAAGATTGGCTGCGGTTCCGGTTGCAATAGCGCTGGACTACTCATTTGGCCTTCTTCCTCAAATTCAAGGGGAGATTCCCCAAGCGCCAGGTCGGAATCATCCGAACGAGGCTATTCTTTGAGATAGAAAGTCGTCTTCAATCGTGACCTAAATGCGGCCAAAAGGATATAATTGTGCGGAATTTAACGACGATCCATTTGGCGCGGTTGAAATTGTTTACCGCGCCAAGCCGATCTTATTCGCTCGTGCCCGTCGCGCTTCCGTTGAAGAGCGTGGCGGGAACAGACGCGCTTTGCACATAATCGCGGAAAATGATCTCGGCATATTTGCCGTTCATCACCATCGGGTTCGAGTTCACAAAGCCCGTGACTTCGGTGACGGTGCGGCGGTTGGCCCGTTCTCGACCTTCGGTAACGACAAGAGGCTGCGTTTCGCCATGACTAACAACCGCTTCAAGTCGCGAGCGCTGTATGCCTTGGGTCTGAAGATAGAGCACAGCGGCCTCGGCGCGGCGCAGACCGAGCGTGCGATTGTAGCTTGATGAGCCAACGAGGTCGGTATGGCCGTAAACCTTGAAGCGCACTTCGGGGAATTGACGCATAAAGTCGGCCTGAGCACGCAGGGTTGCGCGGGCCTCGTCATCCAGAACATAGGAATTGAAGGCAAAGTTGATCGTTGTCGGCACTTGGGCCACAAAGCGATTGTTCAGATTGACCGCATAGCTCGACGCACCTGTCATCACCAAGGTGTTCTGCATCGTCGAATTGCCGAAGTCCGCACCATTGTTGATCAATCCCGCCTCTCGGTAGGACGAACTGTAGCCTGCTTCGTTGTTACAAGCGGCAAGGAGTGCAACCATCGATAGGAGTGAAAGGGAGCGTGCGAGCATCGTCAGTCTCCCTTAATCCAGAACATAGCCATAAGACCCGCTGAAGTCCTGCTTGGCGACTTCGCCCGCAGCTCCGCTGGTTGGTGTGCTGCCCGTGACCTTGCCAAAGAGGAAGAGGTCTTTTTCCGAGGGAATGGCAACGCGGTCCGTTGGCAGAGCAAGCGCTTCACCACGGGTCGGGGTCACAAGATGGGGTGTGACGATTATAACAAGCTCGGTCTGTGCACGCTCGTAAGAGGCGCTGCGGAACAAAGCGCCAAGCACGGGAATATCGCCCAGCCACGGCACTTGACCGTTCAGATCGCGGAAGTCGTCCGACAAAAGCCCCGCGATTGCAAAGCTTTCGCCATCACGCATTTCCACAGTGGTCGAGGTTTCGTTGCGCTTAAAGGCGTCGATGCTCAAACCTTCGAGGATGATACCGTTTGTGGGGTCAATCGACGAAACAGCGGCATTGAGTTCGAGGTTGATGATGTCCTGATCCACAACGCGCGGGATAAAGTTCAGCTCGATCCCGAAGGGTTTGTATTGGATGGTCAGTCGGCCCGTGCTGTCCCGAACGGGAACAGGATATTCCCCGCCCGCAAGGAAATTCGCTTCTTGACCCGAAAGCGCCGTCAAATTGGGTTCGGCAAGGGTTCTGACAACACCGCGAGCCTCAAGAGCTTCGAGCAGGATGCCGAGTTCAAGACCGCCTGCGTTGAAGCCGAACAAGAATGCGCCGTTTTTGTCACCCGCGCCGGTGTAGCCCGCAGAAAGCGCGTCCTTGATGTTTGTGGCCGACTGGGTCGAATTCGATCCGCCAAAGACGCCGAGATTGTTGTTGAGTGCCGAGCCAGCAACCGAAAGAGACGACGAGAGCGATTTGGAAACCGAACGCTCCATCTCTGCAAAGCGCACTTTAAGCATGACTTGCTGGGTTCCGCCGACGCTCATGAGGTTGGAGACGCGATCGGGTGCATAGCGCTGCGCCAATTCCAAGGCGCGGTCGAGACGGGCTGCGCTGCTTACAGTGCCCGACAGAACGATGCCGTCATTGGCGGTCCGCACTTCGATTTTCTCGCCAGGCAGAATTTGTTCAAGCCGTTCTTTGAACTCGGCAATATCGGGGGTCACATGAACTTCGACGTTGGTGATCAGGCGCCCGTCCACCCCAAGGAGTGTCAGGGTCGTTCGTCCGGGTTCCTTGCCCAGAACGTAAATCGTTCGATCCGACAGCGAGGAAATATCCGCGATCCCGGGGTTGGCGATCGAAAGCTCGGCAAAAGCGGTGTCACTTTCGACAACGACGGCGCGGTTCATCGGCACCTGAAGTGCCGAAGAGGGTGCTCCGCGCATCACCTGAAGCGTCTCTGCCCAAGGCATAGACGGTATACTGGTCATCGCAAGCGAGAGCCCGAAAAGCGCCGCTTTGATGAAAGATCGTTGTGTCATGTGACCTGCCTCTTGATCACGCCCAATGCGGGATTTTTACCCGTCGTTTGAAGCACACTGCGCGGAAAACTTATTTTTTGCAAGAATCAATGGCATAGTGATGAACGTTTATGTTGAAAATTCGCAACAAAAACGCGATTACGCGCCCCTTGGGGCGCGTAATAGGTGTGCCTAGGCCGGTTTTACTTGGGGCAGGGGATCTGAATTTCGACCTTTTCGACACCGCGATTGGTGCGGATCGTGCAGATTTTCTCTTCCGCTTGGGCCACTTCGGGGGCGGCTTCTTCGACCCCGAGCAAGCTCTTCTGGTCGACTTCGATCGCTTCTGCCACAGTGTCGTCATTCATCCCGACAAGTGCAAGCGTCAGTCGACCGCTGCTTTGCGCCTGGGTCAGGGTCGCACCCTGGTTCTGGTTCACTGCGACGGTGACGGTCTTTGCAACCATGGCGATCGAGCTGTTGGTCGCGGTGTCCTGATCGACGGCGATAATCGGGATGTTCGTCGCGATCAGGCGTGTGACTTCGCTATAACCGCCCATACCGCCATTGGCCGTGTTTTGCCCTGTCCAATAAACGTCGACATTGTCGCCGGGGCGCAGAAAACCTGACACACCGGAGGTGGCGTCGACATTGATGGCAAAGGCGCGGATGCCCTTGCCCAATCGCGAGGCAAGCCCTGCATCTTCACCGGGTTCGGTCACTTTCGACGCCAGAACCGGCTCCATCGCATCCATCTGACGCAGCACGATGCGCGGCTCCTGATCCTCGGGGAAAAGTTCTTCAGCGGTCAGAAACACGCCTTCGGGCAAAAACGGTTCGGCATAACGGATGAAAGAGACGTCCTCTTTCGTGAGGATTTCACCATAGTTGATCGTGCGGTTCATCGCGATCAATTCGACGGTCGGAACGGCTTGTTCGGCGACCGCGCGCTGCTCGGCAAGAGCAACCGCTTGTTGGTCAAAGTAGCCCTTGACCATATAGACTGCAAAGCCGGCCAATCCGAGGCCGACGATGAGGACGAGTCCGAATACTGCTCGCATTTCGTTGTCCTTTCGGTAGTTGCTAATATCGTCCGGGAGGGACGGATGTCTTCAGCATCAGTTAAATCAATCGAATGTGGCCGTATTGTGGGCTTCTTTGGGACTATCTGTGGAATTCGCACGGAACGTTTCGATTTCGTAAACGCGAATTCTGGAAGGAAATAACGAAAAAGGCCGCCGCGGCGACCTTTTGGGTTCTGGTTTATTGCTCGGCCATCTTGGCTGCGACTGTTGTTCCAACATCTTTTGTCGCTGTCGTCGTATTGCCGAGAAACGAGATGGCAAGTCCGACAAGCAGTGCTGAAAGGACGACCCATTCAACTGTGATGGCGCCGGACTCTTCATTCTGAAAATTGCGGAAAAATTCTTTCACCTGACCAACCCAATCGATTAAATGAGAGGCGCGGCGGAGAGACAGAGATCTCCGCCGCGTCTTCGCGTCCGATGTCTAGGTCTAGTTGAGCTTGTAGCTTGCAACTTTGTTCGAGACAGAGGTCGATGTGGCCTCGGTTTCGGTTTTGACCGCGCCGATCACCGCGACCCCAAGGCCGACGAGTGTTGCGGTCAATACAACCCAGTCAACAGTCACAGCACCGGCTTCGTCAGATTTGAAGGATTTGAAGAAGTTTTTCATGTCCGCGGTCCTGTGATGTTCAGTTCAGATTAGTTAAGCTTCGAAGCGGAAACTTTGGTGGAGATCGAGGTGCCTACGGCCTCGGTCTGGGTCTTGACGCCGCCGACAACGGCCACGCCGATACCAACGAGAGCAGCTGTCAGAACAACCCAGTCAACAGTCACGGCACCGTCTTCGTCGCGGCGGAAGTTTTTGATAAAGTTCAGCATAGTCGTCCCTCCTCAGGGAATTAGTCGCTTCGTTTTCAACATCTTCACCGGTTGTTTTGCTCGTTGTTCCGAGGCTGTCCGGCTTTGGATGAGCCCATATAGCCGTCTGATTGGGGCGGAAATTGGACTCCAATGGTTCCATTTCTTGATGTGGCCGATTTTTTCAGTTTTTCTTTTAAGTTATTGATTTAATTTAATTTAAATTTTTAACTACCGTCTTCGCATCGACTTTTGGCGTGACATTACGGCGGCAATTTGCACGAATTGGTTGCGTTTTGACGCTTAGACGGGGACAGGGCGCGTTTTTTTCGCTAGCCTCACGCAAAAGAAAAACGGGTAGGTGGTCCGCAGATGCGGAAGTTGACGGCGATTTTTGCGTTTGGGGCTTTAATGGCGGGCGGCTCTGCTTTGGCGGAGGGACATCGACTGCAGTCCGACTTTACGTTCAAGCGCGTGACAGTTCCGACCGGTGCGGGACCGCGGATCAACGTCCAAGTTGCCCCGCGTGCGCCAAGTGCGCCTTCTGCGCCGCCTGCTGCGGGGACAGCCGCGCCATCGCAAGACGTCTTTGGAGCCGTCGGCGGTGCCGTTCCACAAGCCAGTCAAGTGACATGGTTCTGGCAGGCGATTTCGCCAAAGCTCGAGGATAATGTTCCCGGGCGCCTTGTTCTTGCGCTCGAAGCCATGGCAAAGGCCTCCGATGCGGAAAAGGTCGAACCGCCCAGTCTTGATGCTCTGACCAAAATTGCGGCGCGGCATGGGCGGGACATCCTGCTTGCCACAATCGACACCAAAGTGTCGCCCGCTCTTGTGCTCTCTGTCATTGCGGTTGAAAGCGCGGGCCAGAGCAATGCGACCAGTCGCGCCGGTGCGCAGGGTCTGATGCAACTCATGCCCGCCACTGCAGAGCGCTTTGGTGTTCGGGACCCTTTTGACCCCGTCGACAATATCAAGGGTGGCGTCGCATATCTCGACTGGTTGATGGAGGTCTTTGACGGGGACCCGATCCTCGTTCTTGCGGGCTATAATGCAGGCGAAGGGACGATCAGGGACAATGGCGGCGTCCCCGATTATGTCGAAACGCGTCTATATGTGCCAAAGGTTCTGGCGGCTTGGACCGTTGCCAAAGCACTGTGCCTTACGCCCCCCGAACTCATTTCCGATGGATGTGTATTCACGGTCAATAGCTGAGCGACGGCGACGGCCTTCCCGAAAGAAAACAGCAGGCGTGGAGCCTGCTGTTTTGTTTTATTCGCCTTCGGACTTGGCTTTTGTGGTTTTCTTGGCCGCTGGCTTTTTCGTGGCAGCTTTCTTTGCAGGTGCCTTTTTGGCGGTCGCTTTCTTTTTGCCGCCCTTTGTCGTCGCCTTTGCGTTGACCAGCTCGATCGCCATTTCGACGGTCACCTCCTCGGGTGCGGTGTCCTTGGGCAATGTCGCGTTGACCTTTTCCCACTTGATGTAGGGGCCGTAGCGTCCCTCCATCACGGCCATTGCGCCCCCATCAGGGTGATCGCCGAGCTCTTTGAGCGGCTTGGCAGCCGTGCGTGCGCCGCGTCCTGCTGCCTTTTGGGCAAGAAGCTCGACAGCGCGGTTCATACCGATGGTAAAAACCTCATCCACATCTTTGATGTTCGCGTAGACCCGTCCATGTTTGACAAAGGGACCATAGCGACCGATGCCCGCCTCGATCATCTCGCCGTCATCAGGGTGGGGGCCGATCTCGCGCGGAAGGTTGAGAAGGGTGAGGGCTTTTTCCAGATCAATGCTCGAAGCCTCCCATCCTTTGGGGAGTGAGGCGCGTGGCGGCTTGGGATTGTCTTCATTTGCCTCGCCGCGCTGGACATAGGGTCCGAAGCGACCATCGCGAAGGGAGATTGGGTCCCCGTCATCATAGCCCAAAAGCTTGCCGTCGGGCCCGATCCCCGTTTCTTCCATCCCCGGAGGGCCGAAGGGGCGCGTGTAACGACATTCGGGATAGTTGGAGCAGCCGATAAAGGCACCGCCCGAACGGGCCGTGCGCATGGAGAGCCGTCCCTGACCACAGGTCGGACAAGCGCGCGGATCGCTCCCGTCTTCTTTGCTCGGGAAAAGATGCGGCTCGAGCACTTCGTTGATCTTGTCGAGCACATCGGTGATGCGAAGCTCGGAGGTTTCGGCAATTGCGGCCGAGAAATCGCGCCAGAAGCGTTTCAGGACTTCTTTATAGTTGGCCTCGCCCGCGCTGACTTCGTCGAGTTCGTTCTCAAGTCCGGCGGTAAAGTCATATTCGACATAGCGCTTGAAGTAATTCGTCAGGAAAACGGTCACGAGACGACCTTTGTCCTGTGGGATCAAGCGTCCTTTGTCCTTGGTGACATAGTCGCGGTCCTGAATGGTCGTCACAATCGACGCATAGGTCGAGGGTCGGCCGATCCCGAGTTCCTCCATCCGCTTGACCAAGGTGGCCTCGGTGTAGCGGGGTGGCGGCTGGGTGAAGTGCTGCTCGGGCTGGACGTCTTTCTTGGCGGTCTTTTCACCTACGGCCAGTTGCGGCAAGCGCTTGTCGTCGTCATCGACGACCGAGTCATCGCGGCCTTCTTCGTATACGGCAATGAAGCCTTCGAAGAGCATGACCTGACCCGTTGCGCGCAGGATCACCTGACCGTCGGCAGAGGCGATGTCCACGGTCGTGCGTTCCATCTGGGCCGCCGACATCTGGCTGGCGATGGTGCGCTTGTAGATCAGATCGTAAAGCTTGCGCTGATCCGCGTCCGTGATCTTGGCCTTTTCGGTGGTCAGGAACATGTCCGTGGGCCGGATACATTCGTGCGCTTCTTGGGCGTTCTTGGCCTTGTTTTTATACATGCGCGGGCTGGAGGGCAGGTATTTTTCGCCAAAGTTCGCTTTGATTGCATCACGTGCGGCCATCACGGCTTCGGGGGCCATATCGATGCCGTCTGTTCGCATATAGGTAATGAGGCCCGCTTCATACAGGCGCTGCGCCGCGCTCATGGTCTGGCGTGCGCCCATACCGAATTTGCGGCTGGCTTCCTGCTGGAGGGTCGACGTCATAAAGGGCGCAGACGGATTGCGCGAGGCGGGTTTGGCTTCGACCGAGGTCACGGTCAGATCGCGCGAATTGATCGCCTGAACCGCCATTTCAGCCTGAGTGGCGTTCGAAAGGTCGAACTTATCGAGCTTTTTGCCTGCAAGGGTCGTGAGGCGCGCTTCGAACTCTTGGCCGCGGGGATTGCTCAGGAGTGCTTTGACCGACCAATATTCCTGCGCGCGGAAGGCTTCGATCTCCATCTCGCGCTCGACGATGAGGCGCAAGCAGACCGACTGGACGCGTCCTGCAGATTTTGCACCCGGGAGTTTGCGCCAAAGCACAGGCGAAAGGTTGAAGCCCACAAGATAGTCGAGCGCGCGGCGCGCTAGATATGCCTCGACCAGAGGGGCATCGACCTGTCGGGGGTTCTTCATCGCCTCGGTGACGGCGGCTTTGGTGATGGCGTTAAAGGTCACGCGGCTGACGGCGGTGTCTTTCTTGATGGCTTTGCGAGCGGTCAGAGCCTCTTGGAGGTGCCAAGAAATGGCTTCTCCTTCGCGGTCGGGGTCGGTCGCGAGGATGAGTTCGTTGTCGTCCTTGAGGGCGTCGGCAATCGCTTTGACGTGCTTTTTGCTGTCGTTCGCAATCTCCCACTGCATTTCGAAATCATGCTCTGGATCGACGGAGCCGTCTTTGGCGGGCAGGTCACGCACGTGACCGAAAGAGGCGAGAACGGTGTAGTCGGACCCCAGATATTTGTTAATTGTCTTGGCCTTAGCCGGAGATTCAACAACCACAACAGGCATCAGTGATCCTTTAAATTCTTACAAATAGAGACGCGTTGCACCAACTGTGGCGCTCTAACTGCATGTCAATGCTCTATCATGTGGGGCAAAGGCAAGCAGGGAATTTTCGAAATCCTTCTAAAGCACAGGAACCGCGATGGCTTTGCGTCCGGTGAGCACGGCCACGAACGGCCCTTGGAAAAGTGTCTTGAGGGGGGGCGCATCGGACCACAACCCGCCAGTATAAGTCCCGAAGGCAGGAAGGATCAGGCGGTCTTTGTCGTAGAGAAAGGCGGAGCGACTTTGTCCGCCGAGCCTGTGCTTGGGGTGATAATGCCCCGAAACCTCTCCGATGGCGCCGATCTGTGCGATATGTCTGAAGGTCAGGGCCGCAAGCGCGACTTCCGTGCGGTGGCTCCCGCCGAGATCGAGCGGTCCAGGATCATGGTTGCCTTCGACCCAGATCCAGTCGCGACCCGCCTGCAGACGGGCGAGCCAAAGCGTTTCCTCTTCGTCAAGGCTTTGCCCCGCCGCGAGATCGTCGAAACTGTCCCCCAGACAGATGACCGTTTCCGCGCCGGTGGCATCGATTTCGGTTTCGAGTCTGAGAAGCGTGTCACGATTTTCGAACGGTGGCACCAGAATGCCTGTGCGCCGCGCGATCCGGTCAGATTTTCCCAAATGCAGGTCGGAGACCACGAGGGTCGCGCACTCGGGCACGAAAAGCGCCCCCGAAGGGCGAGCAATCAGGTGTGTCGACTGGAGCGTGAAACTGTGGGTGTTCATACTTCGTTCTGTGGCACTCGTTGATTGGCTTGGCAAGGGGGCTCTGCCCCCCGTCTGCCTTTGGCAGCCGTCCCCCGGGATATTTGGGGCACAAAGGCAAGCTAGGGTGCAAGACCGACGCTGGCGATGAGGCGCTCTGCTTCGTCCTCGAGCAACCTTTCTCGTGCGGCGCCGAAAATCGGGATTTTGCCGACTTCGAGAAAGAGTGGGGCGGCCAGCGGAGAGGGGCGTAACAACCGTCTGTGTTCGATTCTTCCGTGGGTGCGCGAGAGCATTTCTTCGATCCGGCCGAAATCGACCAGTCCGCGCATGGCTTCGGTCCTTGTGATCCGCAGCATGAGATGGTCGGGGTCATATTTGACCAAAGTGTCATAAAGGATGTCGGAAGAGAACGTGGCCTGTCGGCCCGATTTTTTGGCTTGCGGGCTGTTGCGCTGGATCAGACCTGCGATGGTTGCAGCGGCGCGAAACGTGCGTTTCATCACAGCATTGCCCGAGAGCCATTGTTCCAGATCATCGCGCAATAGATCCGGTTCCAGAAGGAATTCGGGGGTCGTGACTTCGTTCAGGCCCCAGATCAGCGTTGCATAATCGGTTGCCACAAAGCCCAAAGGATCGAGCCCGAGGGTCTCCATCCTTCGCGTCACAAGAAGCGCCAGGGTCTGCTGTGCGTTGCGCCCTGCAAAACCGTAGAGGCAAAGGTGATGACGGCCTTCGAAGGGGAAGGTCTCGGCAAGGAGGTGGCCGCTTTGGGGCATGGTCGAGACCTCGCGCTGGAGCGCGAGCCATTCCGCGGTGTGGCGCGGCAAATTGGGCCATGCATCGGCATTGAGGATGGCAAGAATGCGCTTGCTCAGGCGGGTCGATGTGGCGAATTTGGTGCCGTTGAAGGTTGCGACCTTGGGGGTCTTTGAAGCAGAGCGCGACACCTCTACGGTCAATTCTCTGAGGCCTTCGTATCGCACGATTTGTCCGCCGATCAGAAAGGTATCGCCCGCCGTCAAGGTCGAGGCAAAGCCTTCTTCGATCTCGCCCAGCGGCCTGCCCGCGCCCCGCATACGGACTTTGAGCGTGTCGGTGTCCTGAATTGTTCCGATGTTCATGCGGATGTTGCGGGCGGTGCGGGGATCGCGGAGTTGCCAAAGACCGTCTTTCCGTTCGATGAGGCGCTTCCATTTGTCATAGGCGCGCAGCGCATAGCCGCCTGTGGCCACGAAATCGAGGCAGTCGTCGAAAGCTGCGCGAGAGAGGTTCCGATAGGCGCCCGTTGTGCGAATCTCGTCAAAAAGCGCTGCGGGGTCAAAGGGACCCGCGCAGGCACAGATCAGGATATGCTGGCAGAGGACATCGAGAGGGCCGCTGCCTTTGGGCTCGCCGTCCAGATCATGGGCGCGGGCGGCTTCGAGAGCGGCCACGCATTCGACCACCTCGAAACGGTTCGCGGGCACGAGGAGCGCCTTGGAGGGCGCATTATAGCGGTGGTTGGCACGGCCGATCCGCTGGACCAGACGCTTGACGTTCTTGGGCGCACCGATCTGGATCACAAGATCCACATCACCCCAGTCGATCCCCAGATCAAGCGAGCCTGTGCAGACAATGGCCCGCAAGCGTCCTTGGGTCATAGCGGTTTCGACTGTCTCGCGTTGTTCGCGGGACAGGGAGCCGTGATGGATGCCGATGGGCAGGTTGTCTTCGTTGGCCAGCCAAAGATTGTGGAAAAAGATCTCGGCCTGGGCACGGGTATTGTGGAAGATCAGCGTGGTTTTGTGGCGTTTGACCTCTTGGAGCACCGCAGGGATAGCATATTTTGCACCGCCTCCTGCCCATGGCGGCGGGGTCTCGGTGACCAGCATCGAAATGTCCGGCTCCGGTCCCGGGTCGGCAAAGAGGATTTCGCAGGGCGCCGGTGCGGCGGCGAGTTCCTTTGCCAATTGTTCGGGGGCCTCGACCGTTGCGGACAGCCCGACGCGGCGAAGGTCGGGCGCGAGCCGTTCCAAGCGCGACAACGCAAGCATCAACTGATCGCCGCGCTTGCTTTCGCTCAGGGCGTGGATTTCATCGACGATGACCCGTTGTAGCCCCGCAAAAATCCGTGGGGCATCCTCGTAGCTGATCAAGAGGGCAAGGCTTTCGGGGGTTGTGAGCAGAATATGCGGCGGGTCGGCTCTTTGACGGCGCTTGGCCGTGTGAGATGTGTCGCCCGTCCGGTCCTCGATCCGTATCGGAAGGTTCATTTCTTCGACGGGTTTGAGGAGGTTGCGTTTGATGTCTGCGGCAAGCGCTTTGAGCGGCGAGATGTAGAGCGTATGGAGCCCTTGATGGGTGCCTTCTGCAAGTTCGATCAAACTGGGCAGAAAGCCCGACAGTGTTTTGCCCCCGCCCGTCGGCGCGATCATCAGGAGTGCTTTGGCCTGCGACTTTTCGACCATGGCGATCTGGTGCGGGTGGGGAGACCAACCACGCGCGGTAAACCAAGTCTCAAAGGCTGGAGGCAGTTTTGTCATGAGGGCAAAGGTGCATCCCGAGGCCATAAGGTCAAGCGCATTAGGGGTCTTGAGGCTGGACAGTTGTTACAGCCTCGCTAAGAAGGTGTCATGAGAGGTCAACTGGATATCGACGCGACGGCTGTCGCGATCAGGGCGGGTGAGCGCAGGGCGCTTGCACGGGCCATCACCCTTGTTGAAAGCGGGCGCAGCGATCATCGCGCGCAGGCGCTCGAGCTGCTCGATAAACTCGGCACCGAGCGGCAGGCCCTTCGGATCGGGCTTTCCGGGACGCCCGGCGTTGGAAAGTCGACCTTTATCGAAGCTTTCGGGATGATGCTCACCGATAAGGGGCTCAAAGTTGCGGTTCTGGCTGTTGATCCCTCTTCGGCACGGTCGGGGGGATCGATCCTCGGGGACAAGACCCGTATGGAACAGTTGTCGCGCAATCCAAGCGCCTTTATCCGCCCGTCACCATCGCAGGCGCAGATGGGCGGTGTGGCGCGCCGCACCCGTGAAGCTGTGGCGCTCTGCGAAGCGGCGGGCTTTGACGTGATCCTGATCGAGACCGTGGGCGTCGGTCAATCCGAGACAATGGTTGCCGAAATGTGTGATCTTTTCACGCTTCTTCTTGCGCCTGCGGGCGGGGACGAACTCCAAGGGGTGAAGCGCGGGATCATGGAGATTGCGGATCTCATCCTTGTCAACAAGGCCGACGGAGACCTCAAGGCACAGGCCATTCGGACGACCGCCGATTATGCCGGTGCGCTCCGACTTCTGCGTAAGCGTCCCCAAGATCCAAGCGATTTTCCCAAGGCGATGTCCGTCTCCGCCTATGAGGGCGACGGACTTGGAAAAGCTTGGGACGAAATGCAATCGCTGATCAATTGGCGCCGCGAGAACGGTCATTTCGATACACGCCGCGCGGAACAGGCACGCTACTGGTTCCATGAAGAAGTGCGGCTTCAACTTCTTGCGCGACTCACGGCGGATCAGTCACTTGCTGCCCGTCTTGCCGCGCAAGAGGCTGCTGTAGCGCAAGGGCGGGTTTCGCCCGCCAAGGCTGCCGCCGAGGTGCTGGAAGGGCTGTGAGCATGATGACGGCCGAAGACGCACTGATTTGGGGGGGAGAGCGACTACGGCTCTATCACTTCCGGAACGGCGGCTCTCGATTGATCGTCAGCTTCGATTTTCGCCAGACCGACCGCAAAGGCTTCAATCCGCCCGATCCGTCCAAGACCTTTGCCGAGGCGGGGTTCGATCAGCTTTCGCTCCGTGTTGCCCGCAACGATTGGTTCATCAACCAAGAGACCGAGACAGCCGAAGCGTTGATGGCCGGCATTGCCGCAAACTATGATGCCGTGCAGATGATCGGCTATTCCATGGGAGGCTATGGCGCGTTCCGCTTTGCAAAGGCGGTTGGCGCGCGCGCTGTTCTCGCCATTTCTCCGCAGTTTTCGATCCATCCGAAAATCGTACCTTTTGAAAAGCGATACCACGAGGACGCGAGTGACTTTGATCCCGACCTTGGGGATCTGACCTCGCGCGCGGTTCCTGATCTGGCTGGGGTTATGCTTGTCGATACGCTGCGTCCGCGCGACTTGCGTCATGCGCGGATGCTCCAAGCCGTGTTTCCAAATGTGCAGATCGCACGCCTCATGGGGGGCGGCCATCCTGCGACCGAGGTCATGGCCAAAGCGGGCGTGGCGTCGATCATCACGCGCGAAGCGGTGAACACACCGCCGTCGCTTGCGGCATTGACGGGGATGCACCGTTCCGTCAGACGAGGCTCGCCGCTTTATCTTGGCCGGCTTGCAAAAGCGGCAAGCACCGGTCATCTGACTTGGGCAACGGATCTGGAGCGTATGGCCCGCGCCGCGAAGGCCGTGAATTAGGCTGCCGCTCCTTTTTTCATTGACGCAATGACGGAATCCCCTTATCCGCCGCTTCGAACTGGGTTCGGCATGCCGCGCCCTGTTTGGCTATTTATAGTCTCAAAACTCAAGCCGACCCTGGTGGTCGGGACTAATAACAAAGGATGATACCATGTCGCGTAAATGCGAACTCACCGGCAAAGGCCCGATGTCTGGCAACAATGTCAGCCACGCTAAAAACCGCACCCGTCGTCGTTTTCTGCCCAACCTTCAGGACGTAACGCTTTCGTCCGACGTTTTGGGCCGTTCGTTCCGCTTCCGCATTTCTTCGGCCGCTCTGCGTTCCGTTGATCACCGCGGTGGCCTTGATGCGTTCCTTGCCAAGGCAAAGGATGCTGACCTTTCGAACGAAGCACTCAAGGTCAAGAAGCTGATCGCAAAGGCTCAAGCAACTGCATAAGCGTTTGTTTGATCGCTGATCTTTAAGGCTCGACGGTTCGTCGGGCCTTTTTTCATTCTGGGAGGACGGTGACGCGGGCAGCCCCTGCGGTCATGTCGTCCGAGATGCGATCGAAGCGAAGATAGGCAAGAGCCTCTCTGCCCGAAACGGTGTGGACCGTGCCCGCTTCTTTTTCGCCGCTGTGTATCGGGGTTCCCTCGATCACCGGTTCAGAGAGGGTGATGCGGCGCAGTCCTTTGCGCAGTTCGGTTTTGTGCTTCATTCGGGCAGTGACCTCTTGGCCGACATAGCACCCCTTTTTGAAGTCCACGCCGTTCAAACGCTCGAAGCCCATTTCGAGGATGTAGCTTTCGCTGTTCAGTTCTCGTCCGAGTTCGGGGATGCCGTGCGCCACGCGCTGGGCGTCCCAGTCGATGTCTTGGCCGATGTCGTCTTGGCCGTAGTATCGCCAGCCCATCTGCGGACCGCGAGGGTCAATCACCGCCCCGTCCGGCATCGCACCTAGACCCGTCGAAACGACAAGCTCGGTTTCGGTGATTTGCACGTCTGCGCGCAATTTATACATCGAGAGGCGCTGGAAGAGCGTCGGAGCGGTTTCAGCCGCTACGTCGATTAAAAGCGCATTCTCTTGTCCCACCACAAAGAAATCGGTGATCAGTTTGCCTTGGGGGGTAAGAAGCGCAGTATAAATGATCCCGTCCCGAGCCCGTTTGACATCGTTGGTCACGAGACCCTGTAGAAAGCTGTGACGATCCGATCCTGTGACCGAGAGAACGACGCGGTTGTTCATGGGATGCTCCTTGGTTGGGGCTTATTTAGGGTCGTTCATCGTCCTGTTCAAACTGCATCCGATACAGATCGGCATAAATTCCGCCCCGTTCGAGGAGTTCCTCGTGCGTGCCTTGATCGACGACGATGCCTTTGTCCATCACAACGATCTTGTCGGCCTTGCGCACAGTGGAGAGACGGTGCGCGATCACCAAGGTTGTGCGCCCTTTGGAGAGCTGTTCCAACGCTTCCTGAACGATGGCCTCTGACTTTGTGTCGAGCGCCGAGGTCGCCTCGTCAAGCAGTAGAATCGGCGTGTCGCGCAGGAGCGCGCGGGCTATGGCGACGCGTTGTCTCTGTCCGCCCGAGAGGTTGGAGCCGCGCGGTCCTGCGGGACTGTCGAGACCATTGGGCAGACGTGGAAGAAAGTCGCTCACATGTGCGGCATCGAGCGAGACACGAAGGTGAGCCTCGTCCACGGCGCGGCCCAATGTGATATTCTCACGAAGGGTTTCGTCAAAAAGAGCGGCATCTTGAGTGACCACCGAAAAGAGACCGCGCAAATCCCCCAAAGCCATCTCGGTATTCGGGGTGCCGCCGATTGTGACCTTACCACCCTTTGCGTCTACGAGGCGGGTCAACACGTTGAAGATCGTGCTCTTGCCCGCACCCGAAGCTCCGACGAGGGCCGTGGTCTTGCCGGCCTCTGCCACAAAGCTGGCGCCCCGCAAAACAGGCAGATCGTCATAGGCCAGTTCGACATCGCTGAGGATGATTTCGGGAGCGTCTTTGGGTGCGGGTTTCGGGCTGGGCGGAGACAGAAGGGTCGGGTGTGTGTCGAAGATCTGCATCACCCGTTCGATCGAGGCGCCAGCCGCTTGGGCAAGGCCCGAGATCGACCCCAGACGCCGCAACGGCTCGAATGCCAGCGCCATGGCGGTGAAAAAGGACATGAATTCGCCGACGGTTTTCGATCCTTCGATGATCTGGGTGCCGCCATAGAAAAGGACGAAGAGAAACCCTACGCCCGTCATGACATCGATAAGGCCGGGGATCGCGGCTTGGCCCAAGGCGCTTTTGACTTCGGTATCGACGCGCTCGTTTGCCAATGCGCCATATCGCGCCGATTGATAGTCCTCAAGCGCGTTCAGTTTGATCGGATTGATCCCGTGGAAGACCTCGTCGAGGCGGGTCGACATTTTGCCAGAAACCTCGCGGGCTTGGCGGGCTTTGACGCGGACAAAGCCTTGGGCGAGGAGCGAGGGAAGCAGTAGGACAGGAATTCCAATCAGCGCGCCAAGCGTCCATTTCCAGTCGATCCAGAGTGCAACACCAAAAAGCCAGATCACCGCAATGAAATCGCGTCCGATTCCGGTGGCGAGATTGGTCCAGACCTGATTGATCGCCTGAACATCGCCTTGGACGCGCTCGATCAGATATCCGGGCGGGTTCGATTGGTGAAAAGTGCTGTCGAGCTTCATCAGGTGCCCGAGAAGTCCGAGCCGGATATCTGCGGCGGCGCGCTCGCTGACGCGGGTCAAAAGCACGTGTTGCCCGACAGAAGCGACGGCCCTTGTGCAAAAGATGATCAGGATCGCAACGCCCACGGGCCAGATGGCCGAGGCATTGCCGCCCACGAAGACGCTGTCGAACATTGGCTTCATGACAAGGCTGATCAGGCCGAGCATCGATCCTTCGAGTGCCATGAAAAAGACCGCCGAGCCGAGCCAGAGCTTTTGGGTTCTGAGATATCCTTGCCAAAGCCAGCGGACGAGGCGGCCCATAGAGACATCGGGATCGGAAACTTGGGGCGCGGCGTCGCTCACGAGGCGGGTCCTTTGGCTGGGGTTGCCATGGTCTAGCGGTTTTGGGGGGCCAAGGGCAAGTCGTGGCCCGTTGACCTCGCGCCCAAGAAGAATAATGTCAGGTCAATTTTGATCAAAAGGACAAATCCATGCCGGTCGCCAATGGTCGCTCGTATCTTGCAATTCCTGGTCCATCCGTCACCCCCGAGGCGGTGATACGGGCAATGAGCAGGGCATCGCCGAATATTTATACGGGCGAGCTGCACGAGATTACCGACACGATCATTCCCGACCTGAAATATGTTGCGGGAACCAATGGCGACGTCGGTATCTATATCAGCAACGGGCACGGCATGTGGGAAGCGGCGCTGGCCAATGTCGTTTCGCGTGGTGACAAGGTGCTTGTGCTGGCGTGTGGCCGGTTCGGTATCGGCTGGAGCGCGGCGGCGCAGGCGCTCGGTCTTGATGTCCAGATAGAGGATTTCGGACAAGAGTCGGTCGTCGATCCCGAGCGCACCCGCGAAATTCTGGCTGCCGATAAAGAGGGAGCGATCAAGGCGGTTCTGATCTGTCACGTGGATACCTCGACGTCGGCCAAATCCGATGTTGCGGCCATCCGCAAAGCGATTGACGCTGCGAGTCATGACGCTCTTTTCATTGTGGACTGTATCGCATCCTTGGGGTGTGACAGGTTCGAAATGGACAATTGGGGTGTCGATATCATGATCTCGGCAAGCCAAAAGGGCCTTATGACCCCTGCGGGTGTGGGTCTGATTTGGCTCAACGACAAAGCCAAAGCGGCGCGGGCGCGGTTGAACGACGTCAGCCCCTATTGGGATTGGACGCTGCGCATCAATCCCGCAGAGTTCTATCAGTATTTCGACGGCACAGCCCCGACGCATCATCTCTATGCGCTTCGGGCTGCGCTTGATTTGATCAAGGCAGAAGGCATGGAGGCGATATGGGAGCGTCACGAGACGCTTGTCCGCGCCATCTGGGCGGCGGTTGATGCTTGGGGGCAGGGCGGCGCTATGAAGCTCAATATGAAGAACCCGAGCGAGCGAAGCCATGCCGTGACCTCGATCTATCTCGGTGGGGAGGATGGCGACCGTCTGCGTGAATGGTGCGAAACCATGTGCGGCGTAACGCTTGGGATCGGCCTCGGACGGACCCCGCCTTCGGCCTATTTCCGTATCGGCCACATGGGCCATGTGAATGCCCACGGTATCCTTGGGGTTCTGGGCGTGATCGACGCGGGCCTCAAGGCGTTGGACATCCCGCACGGCGACGGCGCATTGGCTGCCGCTGCGACGGTCATCTCCAAAACGCGCTAGGCGCGGGCATCGGCAAGCGCCTTTGGGAGGACTTCGGCCAATACGTCGAGGTCCTCGGGCCGGCCGCAGCTCACGCGGATGCAGCGGTCCTGCGGGGCGACGAATGGCATTCGGACAAAGACACCCCGCGCTACCAGAGCCTGCAGCACCCTGCGGGCAAAGACACCGTCCCCGCCGCAGTCTACCGCAACAAAGTTCGTCGCGGATGGCACGACCTCAAGGCCGTTCTCGGCTGCGATCTTTGCAATCCTTTCGCGAGCTGCGGCGACTTCGGATTTGACATGCGCGAGCCATGCGCGGTCCTGAACGGCAGCGAGTGCGCCTGCTTGCGAGATGCGCGCCATCCCGAAGTGGTTGCGCACTTTGTTGAACGCATTGATGATTTCGGCGCTGCCGAGAGCATAACCAACCCGCGCACCGGCAAGGCCATGCGCTTTGGAGAATGTGCGGAAACGGATCACTTTGGCGTTTTCGGCCCGAATGCGCGGGATCTGCGCCTCATCGAGAAAGTCGGCATAAGCCTCGTCCAGCACCATAAGGCACCCATCGGGCACTTTGGTGACCATCTTTTCGATCGCATCGGGCGTATGCACCGTGCCCATCGGATTGTCGGGGTTCGCGATATAGACCAGCTTGGCCGAGGTTTCCTTTGCCTTGGCGATAAGGCGGGCAGGGTCTTCGAAATCGCCGGTATAAGGCACTTTGTGCAGGATGCCGCCAAAGCCCGCGACGTGATAGTTGAACGTCGGGTAGGCGCCGTCCGAGGTCACGACCGCATCGCCTTGTGCCACAAAGAGCCGCACAAGCACGCCAAGGAGCGTGTCGATCCCTTCGCCAACCATGATGTTCTCGGGGCCAACGCCATGAAAATCGGCGATGGCATTGCGCAGATCAAATGAAGTAGGGTCGCCATATTTCCACGTCTGGGCAGCCTCGGCCTGCATGGCCGCGATAGCTTTTGGAGATGGGCCAAAGACGGATTCATTCGCACCAAGGCGCGCGCGAAACGGTTTGCCCGCGTTGCGTTCCTGTTCCTCTGGCCCGACAAAAGGCACCATCGACGGCAAAGTGGCAGCAAGAGCAGTCAGGCGCGGGTCTTGGCTCATGGGGTCCTCGCAAATGGAAACGGGCGCGGAAATTCTCCCGCGCCCGCAAACTCTAGACTGTTCCCAAACGGGTTTCCAGCGTCAGCCGATCTCTTGCAAACGTGCAAGAGCGGTCTTGAGCTGGGTTTCCTCTTCTTCGCGAAGGGCGAGATTGCCCTTGGTTTCTTCGATCACCTCTTCGGGCGCGCTTTCGACGAATTTGGGGTTGTTCAAACGGCCACGAAGACCGCCGAGTTCTTTTTGCAGCTTGCCCAAGACCTTTTCGATACGGGCCTTTTCGGCATCCACATCGATGATCTCGGCCAACGGCAGGGCAAAAGTCGCGCCCGCCGTCGGGATCGTGATCGAGCCTTTGGGAGCTTCGGCGGCTTCTGTGATGTCGCCGATACGGGCCAAACGTTTGATCAGCGTTTCGTTATTGGCGAGCGCTGATTTTGCGTTTGTATCAGCTTCTTGCATGACGACGGGCACATAAAGGCCAGCAGGTACGTTCATCTGGGCGCGCGCCGAGCGGATGCCTTCGATGAGCGAGATGGTCCAGTTCATCT
>JALRIK010000089.1 GCA_023255435.1 Marivivens sp. | reverse complement strand
AGCCATTGACGCACTGATGCGTTTCGACGTGGCTAATTTTCATTGGCGTCGCCTTTACGAAAAGGGCGAGTTCCAAGGCAAAATGATCGAAGGTCTCGAAGCCCCTCTCGAGCCTGCGATGCTTCAGGGGCTCATTGCAATTGCGCGGCTGAATGCGGGGGTGGGATTGCTCCGTCCCGAAGAGCCGACAATCGGCCGCGTTGCCGAATTGATGGAAGTCGACCCCTCACGCGCGTCTCGGATCGTCGCCGAACTTGTCTCCAGAGAAGTCGTGGTGCGTCGACCGTCGCAATCCGATGCGCGCAAGAGCGTGATTGATCTCACGCCGAAGGGTTGGAAATACATCTCGGATTTCATGACATCGAAGTGGCGCCTTACCGCGCAGATTTTCGAAGACTGGCCCGAGGAGGATATCGAACGGTTCTCGGTTCTGTTCCAGAGGTATGTGCTTGGTGTCGCGCGCGTGGCGGGGTCTTCGCTCCTCGGGGAGGAGAAATAGCCCCGCAAGTCGCGAACATTTGAGGAACATACTTTCCCTCGACGGCCAAAGGCATTATTCTGCGCCGCATGAGCAGTTTTTCCGAAGATGACGCCTTTGAAGCCGCAGCCAATATCCCGCTAAGCCAGCGGGCCATGATGGCTGCTCGCCCCACTCCTTATCTTGAGGGGCTCAACCCCGCACAGCGCGAGGCGGTCGAAACGCTCGACGGTCCTGTGCTCATGCTTGCGGGCGCGGGAACGGGCAAGACCAAGGCGCTGACCTGCCGCATTGTGCATCTTATGACGACGGGGCGCGCGCGTCCGAACGAACTTCTTGCCGTCACCTTCACCAACAAAGCCGCGCGCGAGATGAAGCTCCGCGTCGCGTCCCTCTTGGGCGAGGCGGTCGAGGGCATGCCTTGGCTCGGCACGTTCCACTCGATCTGTGTCAAGCTCTTGCGCCGCCATGCGGAACTCGTCGATCTCAAGACGAACTTCACCATTCTGGATACCGACGACCAGATCCGCCTATTGAAACAGCTTTTGTCGGCGGCGAACATCGACGACAAACGTTGGCCCGCGCGGATGCTTGCCGGGATTATTGATCAATGGAAGAACCGCGCCTGGACCCCTGCGCAGGTTCCGACAGGCGAGGCGAGCGCCTTTGATGGCAAGGGCGTGGACCTCTATTACCAATACCAGATGCGCTTGCGCGATTTGAACGCTGTGGATTTTGGCGACCTTCTGCTCCACATGGTCACGATTTTCCAGACCCACCCTGACGTTCTGGCGCAATATCAGCGCTGGTTCCGCTATATCCTTGTGGACGAGTATCAAGATACCAACGTGGCCCAGTATCTCTGGCTGCGCCTTCTTGCTGGCGGACACAAGAATATCTGCTGCGTGGGCGATGACGACCAGTCGATCTATGGCTGGCGCGGGGCCGAGGTCGGCAACATCCTCCGTTTCGAAAAGGACTTCCCCGGCGCCAAGATCGTGCGGCTCGAACAGAATTACCGTTCGACCCCGCATATTCTGGCCGCTGCATCGGGGGTGATCTCGGGAAACAAGGGCCGTTTGGGCAAGGAGCTTTGGACCGAGGTCGAACACGGCGAAAAGGTGCGTCTTATCGGCCATTGGGACGGCGAAGAAGAGGCGCGCTGGATCGGTGAAGAAATCGAAGCATCACAGCGCGGCACCCGCGGCCAATCGCCTAAATCGCTTGATGATATGGCGATCCTCGTTCGTGCCTCGCACCAGATGCGGGCCTTTGAAGATCGGTTTTTGACCATCGGTCTTCCCTATCGTGTCATCGGCGGTCCGCGTTTTTACGAGCGTTTGGAAATCCGCGATGCCATGGCCTATTTCCGCTTGGCGGTGAGCCTTGACGACGACCTCGCTTTCGAGCGGATCGTAAACACGCCGAAGCGCGGTCTTGGCGACAAAGCGGTTCAAACCATCCAGCGCACCGCCCGCTCGAACGGTGTTTCACTGGTCGAAGGCGCGCGGCTTGTCTGCGAGGCGAAGCTCCTTGGCGGTAAGGGTCTCAAGGAACTCAGCTATCTCGTCGACAGCCTCTTGCGCTGGAATGCCCAAGTTCGCGCCGAGGCCGACACCCATGTCGAACTTGCCGAGATGATCCTCGACGAGAGCGGCTACACAGGTATGTGGCAGAACGACAAAACGCCCGAAGCCCCCGGCCGCCTTGAAAACCTCAAGGAATTGGTCAAAGCGCTCGAGAATTTCGACAACCTTCAGGGATTTCTCGAACACGTGGCTTTGATCATGGACAACGAATCCGAGGATTCGGAAGAAAAAGTCTCGATCATGACGCTTCATGCCGCCAAGGGTCTGGAATTTCCGGTGGTGTTCCTACCCGGATGGGAAGATGGGCTTTTTCCGTCCCAGCGGAGTATGGATGAAAGCGGTCTCAAGGGACTCGAGGAAGAGCGGCGGCTTGCCTATGTCGGCATCACGCGCGCAGAGGAGATCTGCACAATATCCTTTGCCGCCAACCGCCGAGTTTACGGTCAATGGCAAAGCCAACTTCCAAGCCGCTTTATCGACGAACTCCCTGAAGCGCATGTCGAGGTGATGACCCCGCCGGGTCTTTATGGCGGCGGCTATGGTGCGGTGGGGATGTCGGCGAGCGCATCGCCTTCGATCCGAACGGCGCAGGACAGCCAGATTTTCGAACGTGCAGCCAAAGCGGATGTCTACAATTCGCCCGGTTGGCGTCGGATGCAGTCGCGTGCCCAAGGTGTGCGCGGCATGGCGCAACCCGTCGAAGCGCGCGGGATCATTATCAACGCGACCGCCGTATCCTCCTTTACCGTCGGGGACCGCGTGTTCCACCAAAAGTTCGGCTATGGCGAAGTGATGGAGATCGAAGGCGACAAGCTCGATATCGAGTTCGATAAGGCAGGGGCGAAAAAAGTCGTCTCAAAATTCGTCGTCTCCGCCGATTCGGCAAATGATGTGCCGTTTTAGGCGCTCATTCCCGCAAGGATCGGCCAGAGCGTGGCGACTAGAAGTGCGCCCATCGTCCAGTTGAAGGCGCGCAGCCGACGAGGATTGGTGAGGATCTTGCGTATCTGAAGGCCCAGAATCGTCCATGTGCTGATCGATGGAATATTCACCGCACCGAAGACCAGAGCGACGATGACGACATTTCGCATCGAATGGTCGCCCGAATAGGCAGTCGTGGCGGTGAGAGCCATGGCCCATGCCTTGGGGTTTACCCATTGAAAGGCAGCTGCTTGAAGAAATGTGATCGGTTTTTTGTCGGTTTCGGGCGCATCGGGGCTCTTCGGGGCCGCCGTCGCGATCTTCCATGCAAGATAAAGAAGATAAACGACACTCATCACTTTGAGCAGCGAATAGCTTAGGGGCCAGAGATCGAAGAGTTGGGTAAGCCCAGCACCGACCAGAAATACCATCAAGACAAAGCCAATCCCCACGCCCATCATATGCGGAAGCGTGCGGCGCAGCCCGAAATTCGCGCCCGAGGCCATGAGCATCATGTTGTTCGGACCAGGTGTGATCGAGCTGACGAAGGAAAAGCCTATGAGTGCGGTAAGGAGTTCATATGTCATGGCAGCTTTATATGTGGTCAAAGGGCGAATTTGATTGCATATATTCGATAAAATCGAATTTATGGTGCAATAAATGACGACTTTTGATGATCTGGACCGAAAGATATTGCGCGAGTTGGAGCGTGACGGGCGACTCGCGAACATCGCCCTCGCGGAAAAGGTGGGTTTGTCCCCCTCAGCGTGTCTTCGGCGGGTTCAAGAGCTAGAAAAGTCGGGCGTTATCAAGGGATACACGGCGCGGCTCGATCCCGCCAAAACGGGGCGCGGGTTTCTGGTCTATGTGACGGTCGGCTTATCCGAACACACCAAAGCTGCGCAGGAAACCTTTGAACTGGCGATGCGCAATGCGGCGCCCGTCACCGAATGCCACAACGTTGCGGGGGCTTTTGAATACCTCTTGCGGGTCGAGGTGGAAAGCCTTGCCGCCTACAAGGCGTTTCACACCGACACGCTCGGCACGGTTCCGAATGTGCGCTCGATCACGAGTTATATGGTGATGGGCTCCCCCAAGGATATCCGCTCCTGAAATCACGGCCCTAAAAACAGAAAACGACGGTGCCAGGGAGGAGGAGAGGCACCGTCGTTCTGTTCGGCGTCCGCTCAGGGAGGAGGAGAGAGCGGCGCTTATCGGACCTTCGCGCAGGGAGGAGGAGAGCGCTTGGGTCCTATTTAACGAGGGCTCAGGGAGGAGGAGGAGCGCCTCGTATTCTTGGAAGCGACGGCATCAGGGAGGAGGGAGATGCCGTCGCTTTTGTCCGGTGCGCTCTCAGGGAGGAGGAGAGAGAGCGGGCCGTTTCTCGGGGGTCTCAGGGAGGAGGAGGAGACCCGAGAGTGTTCTATTAGGCGCCGTATGCGGCTTCGATTGCGACGCGCTTGATCATCGAACGAGCGATGCCGAGGTCGGCGAGTTCGCGGTCATTCAGAGCTTCAAGCTCGTTGATGGTGTTCGCGTAAACTTTACGCTTCGCAAAGAACTCGGATACCTGAGCGGTGATGTTGCCGACAACTGCGGTCAGGCCGAATGCTGCGGTGCGGGTCTCGGTTGCGTATGCCATTTCGTATCTCTTTCTCGTCTTGCCCCCGTTCGGGGCTTTGTCTCGATGCGCTCTGTGTCGCGCTGTTGGACTATAGATGCTCCCATTGCTGCGTTTGCACAATGGATGATTGAGCAATGCTGCTATGCAGAAAGTGCATACGCAACGCTGACCTATCTTGCCGTCGCACCAATGCTCGACTTGCCCATGCGCTCGCACGTGCGAGCGCGCGAGCGCGGGGCGCTGGAATGATGCTTCTGGAACCACATGGAATCCGATTGCGCTTTTCATGGAACTCGCTGGATTTCCGAATCACGTCCACGTGTTTTGATGTGAATTTAGGTGAACATGGGGCGAACATCTGTGGATAACTTTGGGGATGTTCAGCGTGAATGAGCACGTCTGGAAATTTTTTGGGTTTTTCTGGAACTTGTTTTTCATTCAATATAAATACAACATATTGTGTATGGACGTGCTGTTTTGTCCATCATTGGTTCAGGTTGTCGAGGGTGGGGTTCGAATGTGGATAACTTTTCCCTTAACCTGACCCAAATGGTTCCATGAATTCCCAAAAAAGTGTTGCGCGCACCCGTTCTGCGTGGCAATTTCAGGTCATCGAAAGCGATGGGTTTGATATTCAAGGGGCAAAAGAACCCCACCGGCATAAGCAGGTTTCATACAGGCTCCCACACTTTCGAAAACAAGAGATCCGGCGCGCGAGCGAGCAGACATCCCCCCAGGTGGCGCGTGCAGTCGGACATCCCGCGAGGGACGACGACGGCGGATTGAGCAGTGGCAGCAGCTCAATCCGCCGTTTCGTTTTTCGCTAAGAGTGACAGGTTAGAGAGGCACCGCAGTAGTGGTTCTGGCGTTTACAGGCGAACACACCCAAAAGGTGGACAAGAAGGGACGGATGTCGATTCCTGCCCCTTATCGCCGTGTGCTGGAAAGCGGTGACCCCAAGTGGGCCGAAGGTCTCTCGCCGCGCGTCGTGATTGTTTATGGTCAGCATCTCAAGAACGAGCTTCAAGCCTATACAGTGGCTGAGCACGAAAAGATCGTGGGCGAGATTTACGCGATGCCGCGCGAGCGCACGGCCGACAAAAAGCGACTCGCCCATCTCATGATCACCCAATCGACCGAGCTTGAGGTCGACAAGGATGGTCGCGTGATCCTTCCGCTCAAATTGCGCGAAAAGCTCAAGATCGAAGAAGGCGAGATCTATTTCCGCGGCATGGGCGACAGTTTCGAAATGTGGAATCAGGAAACATTCCAATCCACGGTCGGTGCCGATATCGACAGTTGGCTCGACGATATGCCCGATGACTTCGACCCGCTCAGTGTCTTGGGGGGAAGCTGATGTCCTCTCCTGACCAGCCCCATATTTCAGTTCTCTTGCGGCCGCTTATCAATGCGGTCGCACCTGTTTCTGGCGTTTGGCTGGACGGCACCTTCGGAGCGGGCGGATATTCCAAGGCTTTGCTGGAGGCGGGCGCGGACAAAGTGATCGGCGTTGACCGCGATCCACTGGCCTTTGAAATGGCTGCGCCATGGGCGCATGAATACGGTGATCGGCTCGAACTGGTCGAAGGCACGTTCTCCCGACTTGACGAATATGGTTCGGGTCTGGCGGGTGTCGTGCTCGATCTTGGGGTCTCGTCGATGCAGCTAGATCTCGCGGAACGCGGCTTTTCTTTTATGCGCGACGGGCCGCTTGATATGCGGATGTCGCAATCGGGGCCGAGTGCCGCCGATCTGGTGAATACCGCCGAAGAGGTGGACCTTGCCGAGATCATCTATCTTTATGGCGAAGAGCGTGCGTCCCGCCGTATTGCCCGCGCCATCGTAAATGCACGCCCCATCGAAACAACGCTGCAGCTTGCCAAAATTGTGGAAAGTTGCTTGCCGCGTCCGAAACCGGGGCAGAGCCATCCGGCCACCCGCACATTTCAGGCGCTCCGTATTGCCGTGAATGACGAATACGGCGAGTTGGCCGAAGGTCTCATGGCTGCGGAGCGGGCGCTGGCACCTGGCGGTCAGTTGGCGGTTGTGACCTTCCATTCGGTCGAAGATCGCATGGTCAAACGTTTCCTTCAGGCCCGTTCGGGCAGCACGGGCAATGCAAACCGCTATGCCCCCGAACTGCACCGCGAGACGCCTGCATTCGAATTGAAAAGCCGAAAGGCCATTGGTCCTGACGACCAAGAGCTTGCCGAGAATCCGCGTTCGCGCTCTGCCAAGCTTCGGGTTGCGGTGCGCACCGATGCGCCTTCGGGAGAAGTTGAAAGATCCGCGCTGGGAATGCCTCTTCGCAAGGGTGAAAAGTGATGCGTAGTATTCTTTATGTTCTGTCCGCACTCGCCGTCATGGCCTTGGCCTTTTGGGCTTACCGCGAGAATTACGCGACTCAGCAACAGATCAAAGAGGTGCGCGCGCTTCATGCCCAGATCGGCGCGGCCCATGCGCGTTTGAATACGCTCGAAGCGGAATGGGCCTACCTTAATCGTCCTGACCGTCTTCGCGATCTTGCGGACCTCAACTTCGAGCGTCTCGGGCTGCTCCCGATCATGCCCGATGCCTTTGGTCGCGTGGATCAAGTGATTTATCCGATGCCCGACCTGCTCCCCATCACAGATGCGGTGGAAGTCAAAGGAACACTGGAAGGGGAGGAGCCGCTATGATCCGCACGCCGCTCCGTCCGCTTGCCCGCATTCTCAAGGCCCGTCAGGTCGGAGAAAACCCCGACGCCATCGAGGCGGAAAACAAACGGGTCCGCCACGAGGAAATGCGTGACAAGTCACGTTCGCGAGCTGAAGGCCGGCTTCTCATGCTCGGTATGATGTTCTTTTTCGCATTTGTGGCGATCATCGGGAAGATGGGCATCATCGCCTCGACCGAGCCCGAAGAGCCGCGCACCGCGCTTGTCACCAACCCGATCATCAACCAGCGCGCAAATATCGTGGATCGCAACGGCCGCATCCTTGCGACCAACATGGACACCCATGCGCTCTATGCCCAGCCGCAGATGTTGGTTGACCCTTCACGTGCGGCGACGGAACTTGCTGCGATCTTCCCCGAGCTCGAGGCGGAAAAACTGCTCAAGGATTTTACGGGCAATCGTAAATTCCTCTGGATTCGCAAGCAGATCAGCCCCGAGCAAATGCAGCTTGTGCATGATATCGGCGAGCCTGGTCTTTTGTTCGGTCCGCGCGAGATGCGTCTTTATCCCAACGGCCCGATTGCGTCGCATATCCTTGGCGGTGCCCGTTTCGGGCGCGAGGGTGTGAACTCTGCCGAAGTGATCGGTGTCGCGGGTGTCGAAAAGCAGTTCGACGAGTATTTGCGGGATCCCGCAAACGCGGGTGCGCCGCTCCAACTCTCCATCGACCTCACGATTCAGGCCGCGACCGAACGTGTGCTTGCGGGCGGCATGATGCTCATGAATGCCAAGGGCGCGACGTCCATCCTAATGGATGTGCACACGGGCGAGATTGTCGCGATGGCCTCGCTCCCCGACTTTGACCCCAACAACCGCCCGCGCGTGCTAACCACAGGTGACCAATCCGACAGCCCGCTCTTCAACCGCGCGGTGCAGGGTGTTTACGAGCTCGGCTCCACCTTCAAAATTTTTGCGGTCGCACAGGCTATGGAACTTGGCCTGATCAACCCCGACACCATGATCGACACCAAAGGACCGATGACCTGGGGGCGTTTCCGTATCAATGATTTCCACAACTACGGCCCGCAGTTGACCAGCACGGATGTGATCGTGAAGTCCTCGAACGTGGGCACCGCGCGCATCGCGCTCCAGATCGGACCCGAGCGCCAGAAGGCTTTTCTTGAAACGCTTGGGTTCCTCAAGCCGACCAGCGTAGAGTTGATCGAAGCGCCTTCGGGGCGTCCGCTTCAGCCCAAGCAATGGTCGGAGATTTCGACCATGACCATTTCCTATGGTCACGGCTTGTCGGCCTCTCCGCTTCACCTTGCTGCGGCTTATGCGACAATTGCCAACGGCGGCTATCAGGTGTCGCCGACCCTCCTGCGTCAAGATCACCCCGCCTTGGGCGAGCGCGTGATGTCCGAGCGTTCGGCAGATGCGGCCGTCGAAATGCTGCGTCAGGTGGTCGTGCGCGGCACCGCTTCCTTTGGCGAGGTTGTCGGTTACGAAGTGGCGGGCAAAACGGGCACCGCCGACAAGCCCAAGCCGACAGGCGGATATTACGACGACAAGGTCATCGCGACCTTTGCCTCCATGTTCCCCGCCTCTGACCCCAAATATGTGCTGATCGTGACGCTCGACGAACCTGTGGAAACCTCGGGCACCGAGCCGCGCCGCACCGCTGGCTGGACCGCGGTTCCCGTGGCCGCCGAGATGATCCGCCGCGTCGCGCCTCTTCTTGGGCTCAGACCACAGATTGAAATGTCCTCCCTAGAGGGTGTAACACTCACCTCGAATTGAACGGGGAACGGCATGACCAACGGGGCAGCAAACAAAACATCAACTCTTGCGGCCCTTGGACTGCGTGCACGCGGCGGGAAAGAGGCGCAGATCACCGCGATCAGCGTCGATAGCCGCGAGGTGACGCAAGGCACGCTGTTCTTTGCGCTTCCAGGAACCAAGGTGCACGGCGCAAGCTTTGTCGCCAAAGCGCTTGCCCAAGGGGCGGCGGCTGTTCTCTCCGACCCCGAAGGTGCTGCTTTGTGCGGTGCCGAAGTCGAAGCCGCAGGCGCGGCTCTCATCGTGGCCGAAGACGCCCGCGCGGCGCTTGCACAAACTGCCTCGATCTGGTTCGGCCCGACACCCTCGACCGTGGTGGCCGTCACGGGGACGAACGGGAAAACGTCGGTCTCTACCTTTTGCCGCCAGATCTGGCTCGAGTTGGGACATGAGGCGTGCAATCTCGGAACCACGGGGGTCGAGGGCGCATGGACCTATCCGCTGCGTCACACCACGCCCGAGCCGATCACGCTTCACCGCGTGATGGCCGAAGCCGCGCGTCAGGGTGTGACCCATCTGTCGATGGAAGCCTCCAGCCATGGCCTTGACCAGCGCCGACTTGACGGGGTCATGCTCAAAGCGGCGGGCTTTACCAATTTCACCCAGGACCATCTCGATTATCACAAGACTTTCGAGGCTTATTTCGAAGCCAAGATGGGGCTTTTCGACCGCGTTCTTCCCCCCGAAGCGGGTGCGGTGATCAATATCGATGACCCCAAAGGCACCCGCGTGGCCGATATCGCCGAAGATCGCGGCCAAGAAGTGATCCGTGTCGGACGCCGCGAGGATGCCGACCTTTACCTCAGCGCCCAGCGGTTCGATGCAACGGGGCAGGAGCTGCGCTTCTCGTTCGAAGGCAAAACCTATCTCAAGCGGCTCAACCTTGTCGGCGGGTTTCAGGCGGATAACGTGCTTCTTGCGGCAGGGCTCGTCATCGCCGCGGGCGAGGACCCCGCTGCCGTTTTCGAAACGCTTCCCTATCTGACCACGGTGCGCGGCCGCATGCAGCTTGCGGCGACCCGTGCGAATGGGGCGGCGGTCTTTGTCGATTACGCACATACCCCCGATGCGGTGCGCACTGCTCTTCGGGCCATGCGCCCGCATGTCATGGGCCGCATCATCGCCATCGTCGGGGCAGGGGGCGACCGCGACACGCTCAAGCGTCCCTTGATGGGCGCCGAAGCCGTGCGCAACGCCGATTTCGTGATCGTTACCGACGACAATCCGCGATCGGAAGACCCCGCCAAAATCCGCGCCGCTGTCCTCGAAGGCGCGATTAATGCTGGTGGATCGGACCGCGTGAAGGAGGTGGCCGACCGCGCCGAAGCCATCCTTCGCGCCGCCGATATGCTCGAACCGGGTGACGCTCTTCTTGTGGCCGGCAAAGGTCATGAAACGGGCCAGATCATCGGTGACGATATTTTGCCCTTTGACGATGTGGAACAGGCCAGCGTGGCCGTTGCCGCTCTGGATGGAAAAATCTGATGGCCCTTTGGACTTCAAAAGACGCAGCCCTAGCCACGGGCGGCCAAGCCACAACCGACTTCGAGGTAAGCGGTGTCTCGATCGACACGCGCACTTTGGCCAAAGGCGATCTCTTCGTTGCGCTCAAAGCGGCGCGCGACGGTCACGAGTTCGTGGCGCAAGCGCTTGAAAAAGGGGCTGCGGCGGCTCTTGTTACCCATCGGCCCAAAGACGTGCCCGAAACTGCTCCACTTCTGATCGTTCCCGATGTGCTTGCCGCGCTCGAAGCGCTCGGCCGCGCGGCGCGGGCTCGCACTGCGGCGCGCGTCGTCGCCGTGACAGGTTCGGTTGGTAAGACATCGACCAAAGAAATGTTGCGCACCGTTCTTGCCAAACAGGGAAGAACACATGCCGCCGAGGCCAGCTATAATAACCATTGGGGCGTGCCGCTGACACTGGCCCGCATGCCCGAGGACGCCGAATATGCGGTCATCGAGGTCGGTATGAACCATCCCGGCGAAATCTCGCCGCTGGTCAAAATGGCGCGGCCGCATGTGGTCATGGTGACAACGGTTGCCGCCGCCCACCTCGAAGCCTTTGAAAACATCGAAGGCATCGCCCGTGAAAAGGCGTCGATTTGCGATGGGCTCGAACCGGGCGGCACGGCGGTGCTGAACGGCGATCTTCCGACGACGCCGATCCTTCTCGAGGCGGCAAAGGCCAAAGAGGCCAAGATCATTACCTTCGGCCAAAGTGCAGGCTGTCATCACCGTTTGACCGATCTGCGCATCCGCGAGGGTCATACGATCGCCAAAGGCCGTGCCTGGCGCACACCCGTTTTGCTCAAGGTCGGCACCGAAGGGCGGCATTTCGCCCAGAACGCGATGGGCGTGATCGCCGTCGTCTCGGCGCTCGGGGCGGATCGTGTGACGGCGCTGCTCGATCTTGCCGAATGGGCGCCGCCTGCAGGGCGCGGCACCGCGGAAGTCGTCTATCTCGATTCCGCCAAATCGGATGAATATCTCGATTTGATCGACGATGCCTTCAACGCCAATCCGACATCCCTTGCCGCTTCTCTCGAAGTGCTCGCGGCGCGCACCCCGCGCAACGGTGTCGGTCGTTGGAGCACGGGGCGCAGGATCGCGATCCTCGGCGATATGCTCGAACTCGGCCCCGACGAGCTCGCGCTCCATGCCCAAGTGGCCAACGATCGCTCACTGGAAAACGTGGCCCTTGTGCATTGCGTCGGCCCGCGTATGAAGCACCTTCACGACGCCCTTCCCGAAGAGAAGAAAGGCCGCTGGGCTCAGAGCG
>JALRIK010000088.1 GCA_023255435.1 Marivivens sp. | reverse complement strand
TTTGGTCGTATGTTTGCCATTCCTGGTCCTCCGTTTCCTAAACATAGCGGTGGACCGGTTCAGTGGGGGAGGCTCAAGCCCCTAGGTGGTTTTCTTCAATGAAGCGTAAACCACCTAGGGTGTCAAAAGTCTTGCGCTCAAACGGACAGAGAGAGTCCGTTCTGTGCATCAGAATCCACAGCCGTATCGAGCGCCTTTTGAAGAGCTGCACCGCGTGCAAAGTCAGGTTCTGCCGCTTTGCCCGTGCGGATGGCATCGACAAACTTTTCGATGATCGACGGAGTTCTCGGGGCTTCTAACTCGGTCCAGTTGGGGCCGTGGATGTCTTCACCAAGGCAAACGCGCATCGAGCTGACGTTTTTGACGTCTTTGACCTCGATCGCGCCCTTGGTGCCGAAGATCCTCAGTGAGAGGTCATTGAAATGGCCCGTGGCAAATCGGCTTGCGTGAATGACGCCCATCGCGCCGTTCCCAAGACGGACGTGCATCGACATGCTGTCGTTGGCATCGAGAACGTATTCACCGATTTTGCCGCCCTCGGCCTTGTCGAAGGTGACAAGACGGCAAGACATGTCGCTCACCTCGGACCCAGCGGCAAAGGTCGCAAAGTCGAGGATGTGAACGCCGACGTCGCCGAGAACACCCTTGGAACCGTGCGCCGTCGAAAGGCGCCACAACCACGTGGATTCGGTAGACCATTCGCCCCATGCGGGCTGCGTGAGCCAGCTCTGGAGATAGCACGCCTCGAAGTGGCGAACCTCTCCGATTGCACCTTCGGCGATCAGTTTGGCCGCATGCGACAGACATGCACCGTTGCGATAGGTCAGGTTGATCATGTTGACCACGCCAGCCTTTTGCGCGGCTTGCGCCATTTCAAGCGCCTGAGCGTAGTCTGTCGCGAGGGGCTTTTCACAGAGCACATGTTTGCCCGCAGCCAGCAGGGGCATGGTCGTCATATAGTGCACCGAGTCGGGCGTCACGTTGGTGGCAGCATCGAATTCGCCCCAGGCCAGCGCTTCTTCCAGATTGGAAAATCCGTGCGGAATTCCATGCTTCTCGCAGAATGCGGAGAGGCGGTCGGCATTGGTGTCGATCCCTGCTACGATTTCGACGCCGTCGATTTTGGAAAAGGTTTCGGCGTGGAAATTCGCCATGCCGCCCGTTCCGACGATAATGACCCTGAGTGACATCAACGGAAGCCCTCTTCGCCATCATGATGTAGACGCGGGCCGCGCTCTTCGATTTTCTCGGGAGCGACGTCCACTGGAACGTTCGGGGCATCGGTCGGATTTGCGATGCGGGCAGCGGGGTTATAGGCCCACTTTACGGCATTGCTCAGGACCTTTTGCACATTTGCATCGTGATAGGTCGGATAAGTTTCGTGACCCGGACGGAAGTAGAAGACATTGCCCGCGCCGCGTTTGTAGGTCACGCCCGAACGGAACACTTCTCCGCCTTGGAACCAGCTGATGAACACTGTTTCAAGAGGCTCGGGGATGCCGAAAGGTTCGCCATACATCTCTTCGTTTTCAAGTTCGAAGCTGTCGGGGAGTCCCGCTGCGATGGGATGATTGCGAGAGGTCAACCAAAGACGCTCGCGCTCGCCTGCTTCGCGCCAAGTGAGGTTACACGGCGTGCCCATCAGTCGCTTGAAGATTTTGGCGAAATGGCCCGAGTGAAGCACGATCAGACCCATGCCCGACCAGACGGCTTCGGCAACGCGCTCGACCACTTCATCGCTCACGTCGCCATGTGCGGCGTGACCCCACCAGAGCAGAACATCAGTCTGATCAAGGCGCTCTTTGGTGAGGCCGTGTTCAGGATCCTGAAGGACTGCGGTCGTTGCAGAGATGTTCGCGTCCTTGTTCAAGGCGTCCGCGATGCAGTTGTGCATGCCGTTCGGGTAAATTCCCGCAACGACTTTGTTCTTTTGCTCATGGACGTTTTCGCCCCAAACAACAGTTCTAATTGTCATGTTTTTTCTCCTCAGAGCGCTTCCAAAGCGCTTTGGAAGGCATACTAGTGAATATCGTGCCGTTCATCAATCGGGATAATACGGGGGCGTGAATTTAATTTGGACAGACCGGATTGCCGTTCCGATCGCGGAGCGGATAGCCCACCAAGGGGTCCGTTTCTTCTATGGCATAGGCGTAGCAACCATCTTCGCTCTTGAAAACGATGTCGGTTGGCACACCCGCGGGAAGCGCCGCGATCACTTGGGGCGAGCTGAGTTCTTCTTTGGTCAAAGCGGATTGATCGACCTGACAGGCCGAAACCAACATCAAACCGACGAGACCCAAAATCATTCTCATTTCAAACGCCTTATCCAAATTCCATTTTTCTATTTGGCATTGATAGCGGAGAGGTCAAATCGGGCCAAGCTTCAAAGTGATCATAAATATTGACCATTTGGTCAATATTTGGAAATCTAGGCTTGAACCGGTTATATCGCCATTGGAAACGCATGTCGGACATCAAGCCTCGCACCCGCATTCAGGAACGCAATCGCGGCTCGATCCTCGAGGCGGCACTGGATGTCTTTTCGCAATACGGCTTTCGCGGCGCCACTCTCGATATGATCGCAGAAAGTGCAGGGCTTTCAAAGCCCAATCTACTTTATTATTTCACCTCGAAAGAGGCGATTTACATCGAGCTGCTGGAGACCTTGCTTGATACGTGGCTTGACCCGCTTCGAGAGCTCGATCCCGAGGGAAAACCGATTGACGAAATCATGGGATATGTCCGCCGCAAGATGGATATGTCGCGTGACTTTCCGCGCGAGAGCCGTCTGTTCGCAAACGAAATCCTCCAAGGGGCGCCGCGTATCCAACAGGATTTGACGGGGGACCTTCGCAAGCTTGTGGACGAAAAATCCAAGGTGATCCGCAAATGGCACGAGGAAGGGAAGATTGCCGATGTTGATCCCTATCACCTCATCTTTTCGATTTGGGCGCTCACCCAGCACTATGCTGACTTTGACGTTCAGGTGCGCGCTGTCTTGGGCGACAAGGACCCGTTTCCCGGGGCGAACAGGCATTTGGAACAGATCTTTACCAAGCTGCTGACACCCTGATCAGCCGAGGGTGATGACCGGCCCGCCTGCAGCGAGCGCGTCCCCTTCATCATGTGTGACCAGAACCGCGGGAATTCCGCGTTCCTTTATGCGTTCGAACACCAGACGCCGGACGGTGTCCCGCAGCGCGTTGTCCAGCTTGGAAAACGGCTCGTCGAGCAATAGCGCTTGGGGTTTTGCAACGAGCGCGCGCATCAGGGCAACGCGCGCCTTTTGCCCCCCCGAAAGCGTTTCGGGATCACGGATTTCAAAGCCATCGAGATCGACTTGGGACAGGGCGGTTCTAACGGCGAGGTCCCGATCGCTTGGATCGCGCAGGCCAAAGGCAATATTGCCGCCCACCGACATATGCGGAAACAACAGCGGGTCCTGAAACAGAATTCCGATGTGACGCAAATGCGGTGGAACCTTGGTGAGATCCCTGTCGCCGAGGGAAATGCGGCCTTTTGCCGTGAATGCGGGGGAAAGATGCCCCGTCATCCAAGCCAGCAGGGTCGACTTGCCCGAACCAGAGGGTCCCATGATTGTCAAAATCCGCGATGGTGGGACTTGGAAGTCCAGGTCGAGAAGGGGCCTGTTGTCCAGCGAAATTCTGAGCGCATGAACGGTGAGCGTCTCACCCATTTTGCATTCCCTTTCTATTGTGCCAGACCGCAGTGGGAAGGATGATCGCCACCCCGAAAGGAAGCACTGCGGCAAGTGTTTGCACAAGGCCATAAAGACCGATCACCCGACGATCACCCCCCGATGCAAGCGCAACCGCTTCGGTGGTGATCGTTACAACCCGTCCCGCGCCAATAAGGAGCGTCGGAAGATATTGTGCCACGGATACGGCGAAACCGATTGCGAGCGCAGCCAAACTCGGGCCCAAGAGCATCGGAAGCGTCACGGTGAGAAAGACCCTGAAGGGGTGAATACCTAGCCCCAGCGCAATCGACCGATACCGTGGGTCAATACCGTTGAACGGACCGTATAGAGCAAGCACCATATAGGGCAGAACGAACAGAATATGGACGGAGACAACGGCCCAGAAGGAAGCACCGATATCCATGGCGAGCATGAGATTCGCGATCCCCGGGAGAAAAACGACCTGAGGCAGCAGGAGCGCGAGGTAAATGAAACCGAGATACTTTTGAGCGCCGTTCAGCAGTATGAGGGCGAGCCCATATGAAACAGCACTCGACACTGTCGCAACAGCAAGTGTCGGACCGAGAACGGCGAGCGCCTCGGGACCGAAGCGGGTCCAGTTCTTTGCCGATAGTTGATCGGGCCAGAGGTCGGGAAAGCTCCAGAACCCCGCAAACGACCAGACGACAAGCGAGACTATCCCAGCGGCCAGAACCAACATTTGACCAAAAACCAAAATCACAGCCGCATTTGCCAGCAACTGCCCGCCATTACGTATGCCGCGACCGATCCAAGTCTTGAAGATCAAAGACGAAAGTCTCTCGAACAAAAGCCAAGCGAAGAGCGCAATGAGGAGAACGCCAAATTGGAGCACGGCAAGCGCTGATCCGATCAGTCTTTCGCTGATGTCTGGGGCGGACATGAAGCGCGTGATCAGCACGGAAAGCGTCGGCGGTGTCGAGGGTCCGAGGATGATCGCAACGTCGACCACCGAAACCGAAAAGCAGAGCACCGCAAAGATCGGAAGCCGTATGCGACGATAGACTTGCGGGGCAATGACTTTGAGCCACCCCGTAACATGACCGTAACCAAGAGAGGAAAATATCTTGGCGCTTTGAGCGGGTCGGGTCTGAGATAGGGCTGCGACGGCCATCAGGAGGAGAAAAGGGATTTCTTTGGCCACAAGTCCCAAAACAAGAGAGAGCCCTAAAGGATCGTTGAGAATGACGACGTCAGGGGGCCGATCGAAGCCTGCCAAATTGGCGAAAAGCCGAACAGCCCAACCTGCGGGCGCGATTACAAAGGCGATGCCGAATGCCGCTGCTGCATGCGGCACCGCGAGAAGCGGCGCAGCAAGCTCGAGCAATCGGTTGAAGCGGGCCTGCCGTGTCAGTGCTGCGAGGAGGAGAAACGTCGTCACGCAAGCAAGCGCCGTAGCAAGCAGGCCTGTTCCCAGTGAAAGGAGCATCGCCCGCCACACTCCTGCGACCGAGAGTGCCGACTTTAAGAACAAAAGGGACGGCTCGGTGCGGCCAAGCACCGGAAAGATGCCGAATGCGGGCAGAACCACGCCCAACAATCCAGAGAGCAAAACGCAGGCGGCGATCACCAGAACGGCAATCGCCAACCAGCGAATATAGAGCGAGCGGCCCAAATTTCGGCTCGGGTCAGTTGGCACCGTAACGCGAATTCCAATCCTCGGCGATGCGTGTCATCCAGCTAGGATGCGGTTCGGGGAGAACCACGCCAAGCTCCGAGGGGCTCAGAGTGGCGATTCCGAGTTCAAGCGCATCGAAAGCGGCGCGATCTGTTTCGGAAAGTGCATCCATGTCGAGCACGGTCCCATATCCGAGGATTGCAGGATCCTGAGCGCGGAGCTGTGCCTCGGGCGAGAGGAGGAAGTTCGCGACAACCATCGCGCCTTCGGTTGCACTCGAATTATAGGGGATCGCGACAAAGGAAGCATTACCGAGCGTGCCGCCCTCAAGAACCGATGTGCGCACCGTATCAGGCAGTTGACCGTTCGCGATGGCGGCCGTCGCTTCGCCAGGACTAAAGGAAATGGCCAAGTCGATTTCGTTATCCGCGATCAACTGGAGCTGAGCAGGTCCCGTTTGCGGATAGACCTCGCCGCCGCGCCACAAATTCGGTGTAAGTGTCTCTATATAGGCCCAAAGAGGCTCTGTTACGGTGTCGTAGTCAGCGTCAGAGACAGGCTCGGCCAGCCTTTGGGGATCGTCGGTCAAGGACACCAGCGCCTGTTTCAGGAAGGTCGTTCCAAGGAAATCCGGTGGTTGCGGAAAGGTAAAACGTCCGGGATTGGCCTTGGCCCAAGTGCTGATCGCTTCCATCGCGGTGAGAGGCTCGGAAATGTCCGCGGTGTCATACATGAAGACCACTTGAGCCATGGCCCAAGGGCTTTCGTAGCCGTCGGTCGGAACCGTAAAATCGGTTTGCACGGTCTTGCCGTTCGTATCCACAAAAGCCCAGTTCGGAAGTTGCTCGGCAAAGGGGCCGTAAAGAAGACCCGCTCCTTTCATCGAGGCAAAGTTTGCCCCGTTGATCCAGATGAGATCGATCGCACCGCCCATATCTTTGCCTGCTTCCTTTTCGGAAATAACACGCGTTACAGCGTCGGCGGTGTCGGTCAATTTGACGTGCTCGAGGGTAATGCCAAAGTCTTCTTCTACGCGCTTACCGACCCACGCGATAAAGTCGTTCGTCGTCGTCGAGCCGCCCCATGCATTCCAATAGACCGTCTGTCCTTTTGCGGACTCGAGGACCGCGGCCCAATCACTCGGGTCCGTTTGGGCCTGCGCAAACGCAGGAATGCAAAGACCTAACGCAATCGCCAATTTCTTCATTTATCTACCTTTAAGTCAGAGAAAACCTTTCGGGCGCCAAAGAGTCTTAGTCCCCCCGTCACAAAGCAAAGCGCGCCAAAACCGAAGGCCAGCCAGACGAATGCACTCGGAACGAGGCAAAGCGCCATGAAAAAGAGGATCGTCTCGGTTCCTTCGAGCAAACCTTGTGAAAAATAGAGCGACTTGATCCCCTGATGGTCCGTTTTCATACCGTGCTTTTCCGCAAGTATCGCATAGCCAAGAAAGCTTGCCCCGTTGAAGTAAAACGAAGTCAGCAAGAACGCACCCGCAATCCCGTTCTGTGAAGGATCAAACCAGACAAACGCCAAAGGAATGGCACCATAGAACAAAAAGTCCGACGTGATATCGAGATATCCACCGAAGTCGCTCGGCTTTGTTGCTCGGGCAATCGCACCGTCGAGGCCATCTGCAAATCGGCTTAGTATGATGAAAACAAGCCCCAAGAGGAAAGCACCCTGAGCGATCGCAATTGCTGAGACGAGGCCGATAACAAGACCGATCAAAGTCACAAAATCGGCGTTGAGCCCACGTGCAGCGCAGATCCGACCCAAATAGTTCAGGGGCGGATCAATGAGTTTACGAACTGAGGCGTCAAGCATTTGTATCCCCGAAATTTCTTCATAATTCGCGCAATATGTGGCCTATGACAATTGCTTCCACGACTTTGTTATCTTTTGACGCAATTCCGATGTGTTGCGAGGCTAGGGTTCTGGTTCACAGATTTGTGTCGCTCGCAAAAGGGAATAGCGCTAAGGAGGCGGAATGACACAGATAACGCCCTTTGAAATCCTTCTTGTGACCGCCCCCGGACTAGAGGCCCCACTTGCCGAAGAGGCCCGCGCGCTTGGATTTGACGTCCAAGGCACCATCACCGGCGGCGTCACGATCAACGGGGATTGGAACGATGTCTGGCGTGCCAACCTCGAGCTGCGCGGAGCGGGTCGGGTTCTTGCACGGATCGGCTCGTTCATGGCCTTTCACCTCGCGCAGCTTGATAAACGCGCTCGGAAATTTCCGTGGAACGAGATCTTTGACCCTCGGTATCCTATCAAGGTCGAAGTCACCTCGAAGAAATCCAAGATCTATCATGCGGGGGCCGCCACGCAGCGCATTGAAACGGCGTTGAAAGAGACGCTTGGCGCGACGATTTCCGCTGATGCCGAAATTACGCTCAAGGTGCGGATTGATGACAATCTCTGCACGTTCAGCGTCGATACCTCGGGCGAGTCTTTGCACAAGCGCGGTCACAAAGAAGCCGTGGGCAAAGCACCTATGCGAGAGAACCTTGCGGCTCTGTTCCTGCGCCAATGCGGCTATTCTGGAACAGAAACGGTTGTCGATCCGATGTGTGGGTCCGGCACCTTTGTCATCGAAGCGGCCGAGATAGCACTTGGGCTTCAGCCTGGTCGAAATCGTGGTTTTGCCTTTGAAAAATTCGCCAATTTCGACCCCGAGGCTTTTGCGAGTCTTAAGCGCACCGAGATTGGGCATACAGAACTTCGGTTCTATGGTTCGGACCGTGACCAAGGTGCGGTTCGGATGAGTGCGGCGAACGCCGAACGCGCTGGCGTGGCCGAGTTCACACGTTTCAAACATTCCGCTGTGAGTGATCTTGAGCGTCCCGAGGGCGCGCCCGGACTTGTAATCGTGAATCCGCCCTATGGGGCACGGATCGGTGATCGAAAGCTTCTGTTCTCGGTCTATGGCGCATTGGGCAAGACCTTGCTCGAGCGCTTCAAAGGCTGGCGTGTGGGAATGATCACAAGCGATGCGGGCCTTGCCAAATCGTCGGGACTTCCGTTTCTCCCCGTCGAAGAAACCGTCTCGCATGGTGGTTTGAGGATCAGTCTGTTCCGCACGGAACCGCTATAGGCGCTAGGGAATCGAGATGGTCGCTTCATTCGGTTTTTCGACAAGCACCGAGATTGTTTTCGGACGAGGCACAAGCAAAGGTGCCGCGTCCAGAATTGCATCCTTTGGACGAAACGTTCTTGTCGTTATGGGCAAGGATACCAAGCGCGCAGAATGGTTGATCACTGCATTGAGAGAGCTTGGCTGTGACGTGAAAACAGTCTCTATTCAGGCCGAACCCGATATTTCAATGATTGAAGCGGGGCGGTCCGCGGGTCTCGGTTGTGAGGTTGTGGCCGCCGTTGGCGGTGGTGCCGTAATCGATGCGGGAAAGGCGATTGCTGCGCTTGTACCATCTCGCCATGACATCATGCACCATCTTGAAGTTGTCGGGCGGGGACAGCCCCTGGATTTGCCCCCTCTTCCGTTTGTTGCGATACCGACGACCGCGGGAACAGGCGCTGAAGTGACGAAGAATGCAGTGATCAGTGCACCGGATCATCGGCGCAAGGTGTCGATGCGCGATCTCGCGATGCTCCCCAAACTCGCGATCATTGACCCGAGCCTGACAGACCGGACGCCAAAATCCGTTACGCTTGCTTCGGGGCTCGATGCGATCACGCAAGTCATCGAACCCTATGTCTGTACCAAGGCCAATTTGCTCACCGATACAATTTGCCGAGACGCGATCCCTCGTGGGCTGGCCGCGCTTCGCAGGTTGATGGATGAGGAAACCCAGACGGCCCGAGACGAAATGGCCTATGTTAGTCTCTGTGGCGGGCTTGCTTTGGCGAACGCGGGTCTGGGCGTGATCCATGGTCTGGCAGGACCACTCGGCGGGCTTTCCAACGCGCCCCATGGGGCGATTTGCGGCACGCTGCTTCCTCATGGGCTTGCACTCAACCTTGCGAAAGTGACGGACCAAACGCTTAGTGCGCGCCTTGCCGAAGTTCGTGAAATGATCGGGGCGGAGTTCAAGGTCTCGGCTGATCGAGCCTTTGATGCTCTGGCTGGCTGGTCGAGGAGCCAAGGGCTCTTGGGATTAGATGGTCTGGGGATCAGCAGCGAGGATCGCTCAAATGCAGCGGTGGCTGCGGCAAGTTCTTCATCTATGAAAGCGAATCCTGCAGATCTGCGCGCCGAGGATCTGATGTCGATGATGGAACACGCAAGATAGTTATGGGGCTTGCATTAATTAGACCAGTCAGTCTAATTAATGCATGGACCACGCTGCACGACCCAGAGGCCGCCCCAAGAAGGCCCCTCAAGACCAGCACACACGGCGCTTGCTCATTAGGGCGGGACTTCGCCACCTGACCGAGCGCGGCTATACGCCTGTGGGCATCGACGATATCCTTCGCGAGGCAGGCGTTCCCAAGGGCAGTTTCTATCATTACTTCCCGTCGAAAGCGGATTTCGGCCTCGAGCTTATCACGGAATACGACAGCTATTTCCAGTCTAAGCTTCTGAGTCACTTTGCCGATGCGTCCCTTGGTCCGATTGATCGGCTGATGAATTTTGTTCGCGATGCAGAAAACGGGATGGCGAAACACGGCTTCAAGCGAGGCTGTCTCATCGGGAACCTTGGGCAGGAAATGGGCGCTTTGCCGCCTGATTTTCGCGCACGTATCATCGCGGTTTTCCAGAGTTGGCAAGACATCACAGCCAAGCTTTTGATCGAACTCGGAGTCGATGAGCCGCACGCGCTTGCCGCTTTTTTCTGGACCGGATGGGAGGGCGCAGTGCTGCGCGCAAAACTCGAACTTTCGGCAGAACCGCTGCGGGCTTTTGCCGATCTCTTTTCTCAAATCCTGCAACAGCGAGGACATCTCAAATGACACATGCAATCGTCATCGACAAAGTCAACGATCACCAAACGGTTGAGCAAAAAGCCGTTGCACTTCCCGATCTAGCCGAAGGTGATGTGTCGATCAAAGTCGCCTGGTCCACACTGAATTACAAAGACGCGCTCGCGATCACCGGCGCATCACCCGTGGTTCGAAGCTTTCCCATGGTACCGGGCATCGATCTTTCGGGAATTGTGCTCGAAAGCAGACATGCAGGGTTCAAGAAAGGGGATCGGGTTGTTCTGAACGGCTGGGGCGTCGGTGAAAAGCATTGGGGCGGGCTTGCCGATGAGGCACGGCTCAAAGGCGATTGGCTTGTTAAACTCCCCGAGAGCATTTCACTTCGCCAAGCTATGGCAATCGGCACCGCAGGTTATACCGCGATGCTCTGCGTTCTTGCTCTCGAGGCGAATGGTGTCACACCCGACAAAGGAGAAGTGGTTGTAACAGGCGCTGCAGGCGGCGTCGGAAGCGTTGCGACGGCACTTCTTGCGGCGAAAGGGTATCGCGTTGCAGCCGTGACGGGCCGCACCGAAGAAGAAGATTATCTTCGCTCGCTTGGCGCCTCTTCGATCATCAACAGGGAGGAACTTTCAGGTAAGGCGCGCGCGTTGAACAAAGAGCGCTGGGCAGGCGCGGTCGATGTTGTGGGCGGCAATGTTCTGGCCAATGTGATTTCCATGATCTCTTATGGGGGCTGTGTCGCGGCTTGCGGGCTTGCCGGTGGAATGGATCTTCCCACTTCGGTGGCGCCATTCATCCTTCGCGGGGTCACTCTGGCAGGCGTTGATAGCGTTATGCGCCCGACCTCGGAGCGGATCGAGGCTTGGCACCGTCTCGCAACGGATCTTGATATGGAAAAACTTGAATCCATGACCAGAGAGGTCGCGTTCGAAGACGTTATCGCGATTGCCCCCGATTTTCTCGCCGGCAAGGTCCGCGGGCGAATCGTGGTGCCCGTAGATCCTTCGCTCAATTGATCAGGGTGCGGCCGCGAGAATGAGCGCGGCCGCTCTCTCCGCGATCATCAATGTCGGGGAATTGGTGTTGCCCGATGTAATCGTCGGCATGATGCCTGCATCGGCCACACGAAGTCCCTTTACCCCGATTACCTTCAGATCGGTATCGACAACAGCGGTCTGATCCTCGGGTCGGCCCATCTTGGTGGTGCCGACAGGGTGGAAAATCGTGCTCGCGATGTCACCGGCCAGCCGCGCAAGCTCTTCATCTGTTTGGAACTGGGGTCCCGGTTTCCATTCGATAGGTTCATACTTGGCAAGCGCAGGCTGGCTCACGATGTGACGCACCTGCCGCATCGACTGGGCAGCGATGAGCCTATCTTCCTCAGTGGAAAGATAATTGGGTGCAATTTTCGGGGCCACAAAGGGATCGTTCGACTTGATCTCGACGGAACCGCGCGAAGTGGGATTGAGATTACAAACACTTGCAGTGAACGCCGGAAAATCGTGCAGCGGCTCTCCGAAGGCATCGAGGCTGAGCGGCTGCACGTGATATTCGAGATTGGCGTGCTCTTGCTCGGGTCCGGAACGGGTGAAGGCACCAAGTTGCGAAGGTGCCATGCTCATCGGGCCAGATCGAAACAGGACATACTCTGCGCCGATCATTGCCTTGCCCCAAAGAGTGGCCGCCAATTTGTTCAGGGTCTTTGCACCCTTGATCTTGAACACCGTTCGGATTTGTAAGTGGTCCTGGAGATTGCGCCCGACGCCGCTTCGGTTCGCGACCACATCT
>JALRIK010000087.1 GCA_023255435.1 Marivivens sp. | reverse complement strand
AGCCGCAGCCTTCGACGACGACCTTGGCGCCCGAGTTACGGACGGCAAAGCGTTCGCCTGCACGACCCGCCGCAAAGAGATAACCGTCGGTCGCACCGTAAAGCACGGTGTTGCCGATGATGGTATTCTCGGAGGCGACAAGCGGCGAGTTCATCGGAGGACGCACAACGATGGTGGCACCCGACAGACCCTTGCCCACGTAGTCGTTGGCATCACCCGACACTTCGATCTTGAGACCCGGAGCGCCAAAGGCACCGAGCGACTGACCTGCCGAGCCCTTGAGCTTGACCGTGAGGTGGTCGGGCTGAAGGTTGTTGCGCATGCCGAAGTTCTTGACGATGTGCGACGAGGTGCGCGTGCCGATAGTGCGGAGCGTGTTCTGCACCGCATATTCGAGCTGCATCTTTTCGCCGTCGTTGAGGAAGCGGGCTGCGTCCTGAACGATTTCCGCGTCAAGCGTATCGGGCACAACGTTGCGCGGCTTGTTGCGGTCATACTTGATCTTGTCCGCGCCATCGACGGTGATGAGGAGCGGGTTGAGGTCAAGGTCGTCAAGGTGAGCAGAACCACGGCTGACCTGAGTCAGGAGGTCCGCACGGCCGATCACGTCATCAAGACTACGGGCACCGATGGAGGCGAGGATTTCGCGCACTTCGGTGGCGTAGAAGGTGATGAGGTTCACAACCTTGTCTGCCGTGCCGGTGAACTTGGCGCGGAGCTCTTCTTTCTGGGTGCAGACACCGACGGGGCAGGTGTTCGACTGGCACTGACGCACCATGATACAGCCCATCGCGATCAGAGCGGCGGTGCCGATGCCGTATTCTTCGGCACCCATCATCGCGGCCATGACGATATCGCGGCCCGTGCGCAGACCACCGTCGGTGCGGAGCGTAACGCGTTCGCGCAGGTTGTTCATTGCGAGAACCTGATGCGCTTCGGTCAGACCCATTTCCCACGGAAGGCCGGCGTATTTGATCGAGGTCGCGGGCGATGCGCCCGTGCCGCCGTTGTGGCCCGAGATCAGGATGATGTCGGCCTTTGCCTTGGCAACGCCAGCGGCGATGGTGCCCACGCCCGAAGAGGCCACCAGCTTGACCGTTACTTTGCAACGCGGGTTGATCTGCTTGAGGTCGTAGATCAACTGGGCAAGGTCTTCGATCGAGTAGATGTCGTGGTGCGGCGGCGGCGAAATCAGGGTCACGCCTTTGGTCGAGTGACGCAGACGCGCGATGAGGTCGGTGACCTTCATCCCCGGAAGCTGACCGCCTTCGCCCGGCTTAGCACCCTGAGCGACTTTGATCTCGAGCTCTTCACAGTGGTTCAGGTATTCGGCGGTGACACCGAAACGGCCCGAAGCGACCTGCTTGATCTTGGCCGACGGATTGTCGCCGTTCGGCTCGGGAACGAAGTGTGCCGGATCCTCGCCGCCCTCGCCCGAGTCGGACTTGGCGCCGATGCGGTTCATCGCAACGTTGAGGAGCTTGTGCGCTTCGGGCGAGAGTGCGCCGAGCGACATACCGGGGGTAACGAAGCGCTTGCGGATCGAGGTGATCGATTCCACTTCTTCGATCGGGATCGGCTTGCCCATCGGCTTGATCGCCAGAAGGTCACGCAGGTGGATCGGCGGGTTCAACTGCATCACAGACGAATATTGCTTCCACAGCTCGTAGGACGAACGGTCGCAAGCTGCCTGAAGGAGGTGCATCGTCTGCGCTTCCCACGCGTGCTTTTCGCCCGAGCGACGGGCCTTGTAGAAGCCGCCGACGGGAAGAACGTTCTGGCCCGAGGTCCAGCCTTTGGCGTGCACTTCGGAAACCTTGTGCTGGATACCGTGCAGACCGATGCCCGAAATGCGGCTGTGCATACCGGGGAAGTATTCGGCAACCATCGCACGCGACAGGCCGACGGCTTCGAAGTTCAGACCGCCACGATAGGACGAGAGAACCGAGATCCCCATCTTGGACATGATCTTGAGAAGACCTGCGTCGATGGCTTCACGATAGGCTTTGACCGCTTCGGTCAGGGTGCAATCGAGAAGGCCGCGCTCGATACGGTCGGCAAGGCTGTCCTGTGCGAGATAGGCGTTTACGGTGGTGGCACCGCAACCGATGAGAACCGCAAAGTAATGCGCATCCATACACTCGGCCGAACGGACGTTCAGCGAGGTGAAGGTGCGAAGGCCCTTGCGGGTCAGCCACGAGTGCACAGCCGAAGTCGCAAGGATCATCGGCATCGCGACTTTGTCGACGTTCTGGTGCTCGTCGGTCAGGATGATATGACCTGCGCCCGAACGCACGGCGTCCTCGGCCTCTTCACGCACGCGGGTGAGCGCGTTGCGCAGTGCCTCTTGGTCGCCGCCCGAGGCAAAGGTGCAGTCGATGACGACAACGCTGTCGCCGAACTGCTTGACCATCTGTTCGAACTCGGCGTTGCCGACGAAGGGGCTCTCGAGCACGAGGATTTCGGTCTGCGAGCTGTTTTCGTCGAGCACGTTCTTGAGATTGCCGAAGCGCGTTTTGAGCGACATCACGCGGCTTTCGCGCAAGCTGTCGATCGGCGGGTTCGTCACCTGCGAGAAGTTCTGGCGGAAGAAGTGCGAGAGCGGGCGATATTGTTGCGAAAGCACTGCCGACGGGGTGTCGTCGCCCATGGAGGCGATCATTTCCTTGCCGTCTTCTGCCATCGGAGCAAGAACCTGCTCGAGCTCTTCAAGGCTGTAGCCAGCCGCAATCTGACGCTTGCGCAGCTCGTCGCCCGTAAAGAGCGGCTTTTCTGCGACGTCCTTGGTGATCTCGCTCAGGTCGACGACCTTTTCGATCCAGTCGCCAAAGGGCTGGCTGGCTGCGAGCTTGTCCTTGATCTCGGTGTCGTGGAAGAGCTTGCCCTCTTTCATGTCCACAGCGATGAGCTGACCCGGACCGAGAGCGCCCTTTTCAACAACGGTGGCTTCGTTGATCGGAACCATGCCCGCTTCGGAGCCGGCGATCAGAAGACCGTCACCCGTGACCACATAGCGGAGCGGACGCAGACCGTTACGGTCGAGACCGCCACAAACCCAACGACCATCGGTCATCGCAAGAGCGGCAGGGCCATCCCAGGGTTCCATCACGGCGTTGCAATAGGAATACATGTCCTGCCATGCCTGCGGCATTTCGACGGCCTGCTTGGACCAAGCCTCGGGAACGAGCATCGTCTTGGCCATCGGCGCGTTGCGGCCTGCGCGCACGAGCACTTCGAACACCGAGTCGAGCGCCGCAGAGTCGGAGACGCCTGCGGGGATGATCGGCTTCATGTCTTCGGCCATATCGCCGAAGGTCGAAGAGGCCATACGGATCTCGTGGCTCTTCATCCAGTTGACGTTGCCCTTGAGCGTGTTGATCTCGCCGTTGTGGGCAAGCATGCGGAAGGGCTGGGCAAGACGCCACTCGGGGAAAGTGTTGGTCGAATAGCGCTGGTGATAGATCGCGAAAGCGGACTCGAAACGCTCGTCCTGAAGATCGGGATAGAATTCGGCGACCTGCTCGGCGAGCATCATACCCTTGTAGATGATCGAGCGGCAGGAGAGCGAGCAGAAGTAGAGGCTTGCGATCTGGGCCGCAATCGCCGCTTTTTCGATGCGGCGGCGAATGATGTAAAGCTCGCGCTCAAACTGGTCCTCGTCGATGTCCTTTTCACAGCGGATCAGGATTTGCTCGATTTCGGGACGGGTAGCGTTGGCCTTTTCACCAAGGCAATCGGTGCTCACCGGAACGTGGCGCCAGCCGTAGATATAGTGACCCATCCGCAGAACTTCGGATTCCACGATGGTCCGGCAACGCTCTTGAGCGCCAAAATCGGTGCGCGGCAGGAAAACCTGACCGACGGCGATCATCTTGTTCAGATCGGGCTCGTGGCCCGTGCGACGGATCTGGTCGCGGAAGAACTCGACCGGAATCTGGACGTGGATACCTGCGCCGTCACCCGTTTTGCCGTCGGCATCGACTGCACCGCGGTGCCAGATCGCCTTGAGCGCGGAGATGCCGTTGTCGACGACCTTGCGCGAGGGTTTACCATCAACGGATACAACAAGACCGACGCCACAGCTGGAATGCTCGTCATCCTCGCGGAAGAGGCTGTTCTCGGTCATCCACTTGCGCTTAGCTTCTTCGGCTGCGGCCCAATTTTCGTCATAGATGGTCATGATTGGCTCCTTAGAGGCAGGAAAGACAGGGCGTTATGAGCGCCGCAGCCATGCTTGCGAATTAGTGTTGTTCAGCAGCGGGTCGGACCCGAGGCCGGAAAGGATTGCGCCACAGTCATACTGTGGTTCGGAGGCGAGAAAGCCCGCTTCTCCCGGAAAGGAAAAAGTGACGGGGGTATCGTTTTCAACGAAGCTGCCCGACAGATCGGTGACATCACGCTCGCCCGAGAGGAACACGCGCCAGTCGCGGTTGATGAACTCGCGGCCTTCGGCGGCCCAGATCTGGCGGCCGCCCGAGTCGAAAGCCTTGATCTCGAACTCGGTCCATTCGAGCGTCACGCCGTCAATGGTGGTCGTCTCTCCTGTGAGGCGGTCCACACCGATATAACGGGTCACGCCGAACACATCGGATTCGGTCGTGAAGTCGTAAGTGTCTTCGCCCGTTGCGAGCAGTTCGCTAAAGGAAGCAGGATCACGGGGATTATCGCCAAGGATCGAGGTCGAGCCCGAACGGGGCGAGAAGCTCTCGATCCATTGGGTTTCGCTGTCGATCGACCCGATATAGGTCATCCCGTCCATGTCGAGATCGACGCGGCGGGTATACCCCTCGGGGTCTGCCTCGCAGGTGAAAATATGCGAGACGAGACAGGATTTTTGCTGAACGGTGACGATGGCCTCGCAGCCTTGGGGGAGCGAGAAAGTGCCAGCGGAGACAGGCAGGCCGATGAGGGCGGCAAAGGCCACCCCCGAAAGTCCTGTGATCTGAATCCGACGTGCGTTCATCAAAATTGCCCGTGTTTTCCGCTTATTCGGCTGCGACCGAAGCGGATTGGTTGAGGTAGTCGAGGATCGCGGCAGCGCTGTCGCGGCCGTCGCGGATCGCCCAAACCACGAGAGACGCGCCGCGCACGATGTCGCCAGCGGCATAAACGCCGTCGAGCGAGGTCTTGCCCGTGCCGAACTCGGCTTTGATGGTGCCCCAACGGGTCACTTCGAGACCGTCGACGCCCCAGAGCTTGGGGAGATCTTCGGGTTCGAAGCCAAGCGCCTTGACGACGAGATCGGCCTTTTCGACATAGTCAGCGCCTTCGATCAGCTCGGGCATTTGACGGCCAGAGGCGTCAGGCGCGCCGAGGCGCATCTTCTGGACTTCAACCCCTTCGACCTTGTCGCCGCCGACGAAACCCTTGGGGGCCGCGAGCCATACGAATTCCACGCCTTCTTCTTCGGCGTTCTGGGTTTCACGCTGCGAACCGGGCATGTTGGCGCGGTCACGGCGATAGAGACATTTGACCGAAGTCGCACCCTGACGGATCGCGGTGCGGACACAGTCCATCGCAGTGTCGCCACCGCCGATAACGATGACGTTCTTGCCTTCTGCGTTCAGCTCGCCGCTGTCGAATTCGGGCACGTCGTCGCCGAAAGAACGGCGGTTCGAGGCGGTGAGGTAGTCGATCGCGCGAACGATGCCCGTCGCTTCGGAACCCGGAGCCACAAGATCGCGGGTCTTGTAGACGCCCGTTGCGATGAGAACGGCGTCATGCTTGCCACGGATCGCGTCGAAGGTGATGTCTTCGCCGACGTTGCAGTTGAGAACGAATTCGACACCGCTCTGGACGAGTTGGTCGAAGCGCTTCATCACAACGTCTTTCTCAAGCTTGAAGCCCGGAATGCCATAAGTCAGAAGGCCGCCTGCTCGGTCGTAACGGTCGTATACGGTGACCTGAACGCCAGCGCGGCGGAGCATGTCGGCAGCGGCAAGACCACCCGGACCTGCGCCGATGATCGCAACGCTCTCCGAACGCTCGGCGGCGGGAGCGATGGGCTTTACCCAGCCGTTTTCCCAAGCCATGTCGGTGATGTATTTTTCGACCGAACCGATGGTGACGGTGCCGTGGCCCGACTGTTCGATCACGCAGTTGCCTTCACACAGACGGTCCTGCGGGCAGATGCGGCCGCAGATCTCGGGGAAGGTGTTGGTGGCCTGCGACAGTTGATAGGCCTCTTCAAGACGGCCTTCGGCGGTCATGCGGAGCCAATCGGGAATGTTGTTGTTCAGAGGGCAGTGCGACTGGCAATAGGGCACACCGCACTGGCTGCAACGGCTGGCCTGTTCTTCTGCCTTTGCTTTTGCATACTCTGCATAAATCTCGTTGAAGTCCTGCTTGCGCTCGTCAGCGGCACGCTTGGTCGGCATATCGCGACGAACTTCGACAAACTTGAGCATCTTCTGAGTAGCCACAGGCCATCCTCCGCAATCTATTCGGAGCGACTGAATACTGTGGAGCTTGCAGAATGAAAAGTCAGCAATGCTGACCTAAATTACGCTTTTTGGCATTTCGTAGCCCAATTTCCGAAATTATTTTCAGAAATTAGGTAACTTATGCTGACCTAATGCCTAAAAGCCCATCGAAAGCGCTATGAAAGCAAGGCTTCCCACGATGATTCGCCACCAGCCAAAAATGCGGTATCCGTTGCGGCTGACGTAGCCGAGAAGCCAATTGACGACGAGAACACCAGAGATGAAGGCGATCGCGAAGCCGACAGCGATCTCGTTCAGGGCCGACATGTCGAGGACATCGCGGTTCTTGTAGAGGTCATAGGTAAAGGCCCCCGCCATGGTCGGCATGGAGAGAAAGAACGAAAACTCGGCCGCGGCACGTTTGTCCACGCCAAGCGAAAGCGCGCCAACGATGGTCGCACCCGAACGGCTTACGCCCGGGATCATGGCGATGCACTGGATAAAGCCGATGGCCAGAGCCTTACCCAAGGGAATCTCCATCGCGTCATGGTGTTTGGGTTCGGGCGCAATCTTGTCGATGAAGAGAAGAACGATGCCGCCAAGCACCAACATGATCGAGATGAGCTTCGGAGTTTCGAAGAGCACTGTCTTGATAAAATCATGCGCCAGAACGCCGATCACGACGGCAGGAAAAAACGCGATCAGAACGGAATAGATCGTACGGCGTGCCGTCGGATCGCTCGGCGCACGCGAGAACACGTCCCAAAGCTTTTTGGCATAAACCGAGAGAACGGCGAGGACCGCGCCGAGTTGGATCACCACCTCGAAGGTTTTGCCCGCACTTTCAAAGCCGAGGAAATGCCCAGCAAGGAGGAGGTGCCCCGTAGACGAGACGGGGATGAACTCGGTCAAACCTTCGACCAACCCGAGGAAGGCGGCGACCAGTGTTGTATCTTGAACCATAGTCGCCTCTTGCTCTTAGGCTTTGCGCAGGTTTTTGGCCGACTCTTTGATCTCGGAGTATTGGCCCGAGGGACGGAAGCGCCAGAGATAGTCAGGCAGAACTGCTTCCATGTCGGTCGGCTCGATACCGAGTTGGGCAAAGCCGTTCGCACCCTCTGACACGACGTTGTCGGAGCGCAGGTTGATCACCTGATCCTTGGTCAGCGGGGCTTTGACGATGCCGAGGCTCAGGGTCTGGCCGATACCTGCGAGGGTCGCGATGAGGTTGGCGATACCAAAGGGGATATTCACAACCAGACGACGGCGACGGATCACGGTGAGCATGACGCCCATCAGCTCGCGGAACGTCATCGCATCGGGGCCGCCCAATTCGTAGATGCCGGCGGCAGCCTTGCCTGTGACGCCAGCGACGGCGGCCTGAGCTACGTCATCGACCCAGACGGGCTGGAACTTGGTATCTGCACCGACCACGGGAAGGATCGGGCCGAAACGGGTCATCGCGGCGAAGCGGTTGAAGAAACCGTCTTCGGAGCCAAAGATGATCGACGGACGCAGGATTACGGCGTTCGGGAAAGCAGCGAGAACGGCAGCTTCGCCAGCCGCTTTGGTGCGGGCGTATTCGCTCTCCGATTCGGGGTTTGCACCGATGGCGGAAATCTGGACCAGCGCGCCGACACCCGCAGCTGCTGCGATACGGGCGATACGGCCCGGCGCCTCGGCCTGAACGGCGTCAAAGGTGTTCTTGCCGGATTCTTCAAGGATACCGACGCAGTTTACAACGGCGTCGGCGCCGTGAAGGACTGCGGCGACGCTTGCATCATCGCGGACGTTGCAGAATACGGGCTCGACCTGACCGACGACGCCGTAGGGCTTGACGAAAAGCGCCTCGTTCGGGTTACGGACCGCAACGCGGACGCGCCAACCCTCTTTCGCCATGCGGCGGGCAATATAGCGACCGACAAAACCGGAACCGCCGAAGATGGTGACAAGCTTGGACATGCTACGCCTCTCTTGAAAACTTGGCTTGGTTTACCCCTCACCCCCCAATGAGACAAGGCGCAAAAGGGAACAAAGTGAAATCATGTCGGAATCGCGTTGACAGTGCCCCAAAGCCGCCTTACATGCCGCCTCACGACACCTGCCCAGGTGGCGGAATGGTAGACGCGCTGGCTTCAGGTGCCAGTGGCCGCAAGGCCGTGGAGGTTCGAGTCCTCTCCTGGGCACCATATTCCCCTACAATTTGAAAACGCTCCCGAACGCGGCATTTTGCGGGTCAGGGAATGGCGCTGTTGTGCGGATCGTTGCGTCGTGAAGTCAGCGCTTCGATTGGGGAATATCGGCGCAAAACAACCGAAATGCGCCCTCTGACTATACTCTTGGAATGGTGGAAACGCGGGAGCATAACTTGCTTTTTCAGATAGGTTTTTCGAAAAAACAGTATGTTTTTATGTGAAAAGCCAATCGCGTGAATGTGCGTCCCAAAATTCTCAAGATCCTTGTTCACCTGTTGAATTCAACGGCATTGGTCACGCTTGCCCAAGCGCAAGACCTTCCTGAGCTGGCGTCGATTCAAAGCGGCGGGGCCAGCATCAGCCAAGACGGCAGCCGTTTTGTCATCCAGCAAGCAGACCCGACGCTCCATCTCAATTGGAACAGTTTCAATATCGGAGATGGTAAGTCGGTTGAATTCCGACAGCCGAACGAAGCGTCGATCGCGCTCAATTCCATTCTGTCCGAAAGCCCATCACAGATCGACGGGGCGCTGACGGCTAACGGCAAGGTATTTTTCTCAAATCCAAATGGGATTGTTTTTGGGCCCAATGCGCGCGTGGATGTCGGTAGTCTTTTGGCCACGACCCATGCGCTTGGCGAGAATGCGGACGGGAGCTTTGCGCTCACCTCTTCTGGAGAGGGATCGGTCCTTAACCTCGGGCAGCTCGAGGGGCTGAACATCGCCTTGATCGGCCGTAATGTGCGCAATGACGGACAAATCCTATCGCGCAATGGGACGGTCAATCTTTTTGCGGGGTCCGACATCGACGTTGCCTTTGATGATGCGGGGCTTCTCCATGCGACGATCAAGGCCGAAGATGTTCTTGGGACCGTCGAAAATCGCGGTGTGATCGATGCGGGCGAAGGCACGGTCCGATTGCAGGCAAGCGCCAGCGAAGCGGTCGTTGCCTCGACCATCGGCGGAGGAGCGTCGAGTGCAACCCAACTGGTCACGCAAAACGGCGTTCTGAAGCTTGTGCGCAGCACAGGCAAGATCAGCGCCCGCACCGTTTCGATCAAAGCGGGCCAGAGGGGTGGGGTCCAGATCGGAAATTCGATTTCGGTCGCCAATCCGAACGCCTCGGGCGGGGTGATCACGATCACGGGCAAAGACGTCACGCTTTTGTCGGGGGCTTTGCTTGACGCGAGTGGCGCAAGCAGTGGGGGAACGCTTCATGTGGGCGGGGGCTGGCAAGGCAGCGGCGACTTGGACCAAGCCAGCTTTGTGACGATGGAGGCAGGAAGCCGCATCGACGCAAGTGCGCTCGCGCGCGGTAACGGCTGAGAAATCGTTCTTTGGTCGGACATCGGGAACACCGAAGGCCGGACCTCTGTTTCGGGAACGCTTGTTGCGCGGGGCGGTGCGAACGGCGGTGACGGCGGGCGGATCGAAACCTCGGGACACACATTAGACTATGCGGGGATCGCCGTTGACACCGCAGGCGATGCCATGGGTCAGTGGCTTTTGGACCCGACCGATGTCACCATCTACAATGCGGCGGCCACGACGCTGAGTGCCCAGCTAAATACGTCTAATGTGATCGTTCAGGCCGATAACAACATCAACTTCACCTTTTCCAACGGGATCAAAAAGACCTCGGGGGCGGAGACCAAGTTGACTTTGACGGCAGGCAATACCATCGGGTCCAGCCTTGCCAGTACCAGCACGGTTGGTCACAAGATCGAGGGCTCTGCCGGATCGCCGCTTGCAATCGATATCAATGCTGGAACGCAACTCAATCTTTACCGTGTCTACATCGACACCGCAGGGGCAGATGCCACGATCACCTCGCAAAACGTTCAAGCCTATAACCAAAATAGTGTCGGCTGGGGGCTGTTCGCCAAAGACATCAATATCAACACAAATGTGCTGGGGCTCAACGCAACTGATATGGACACTGTCACCCGAGGCGTTGTGCGGGCCAGCGGGGATATCGACCTGAATATTTCAGGCAACCTGTATTTGATGTATCGGGCCAAGATGTATGCCGATGGGGATCTTACCATCAAGGTGACGGGGACAGATCCGAGCACCAACTATGTCTCTTTGATGAACGGTTCGAGTTTGAAAACCACGAACGGAGCGCTGAGCATAACCGCGCCGGAACTTCGCAAGAGCCGCAATAACAACAACACCGGAAGTTGGGGCTATGCACTTCCGACCGAAATCAATTCGGGCAATGGTGATCTGTCGTTCAACGTCGATAGCTTCCTCTCGGCTGCAACCTCGCCCAAAATGGTGGTGAAAGGCGGCGGAACCGTAACGATTGCGCCGTTCTCGACGAGTTTTGCTTCAGATTTTTCGTGGAATGCGTTCTACAACACTAACCCGTTTTTCGATTTTGGCGGGGCGTCGTTCACGGGCTACACGATCGGAAAGCCGACAAACACCTCGCGCGTGACGCTCGATGCGTCCATTTCATCGGTTGGCCCGATTACCGTCTATGGCGGGATAGTCGATGGCAGTGCGGCCCTTTCGACGTCGGATGCAACTAGGGGTGTGATTTCGATCAAGGCTGCAACCAACACTTACAGCGGCACACTTACCGTCGCAAACGGCGGCACGCTCGATCTTGATTTCGGAACGGCCACGCAGGCCATCGATTTCACGAAATACGTCGGGGCGGGCACCATCAAGATCAACTCAGATGGAACGGTCACGCAGCTCAACCCCATCGCGGTGACATCGCTTGCGTTCAAAGGATCAGGCAATCTTTCCTTTACCGATCCGAACAATGCGATTTCGAGTTTCGCCGCAGGAAACGACGACGGCAGTCCCGTTGGAAATATCACGCTCGTCAATTCTGGGAGCTTAGCTGTCGACGAGATCAACCCTTCGGGCATCACATCGAACGGGGCGGTGACCCTTTCGACCGTGTCGGGTGATCAACGGGTCAACCGCAACATCCAAGGGGCGTCGATAACCTTGAACGGAGGACAAAACGCGGCCGCCGGAAATGCTGCGGGCGGGAATGTAGTCATAAACGGAAACCCCAGCCTGACGGCCACGAACGGAAGCGTGCGGATTTTCACGGGAAGCCTCGCGGGGAGCACCGGTGTAAGCGAGCTGATCGGTGCAGGATCAGGCAATTTTCGCTATAACTCGGACGAGGTTGCAACCAACTACACGGCAGCGCTTGGACAAGGCAGTTACGCAATCTATCGCGAACGTCCCACTGTGGTTTTCTCGGCCAACGATTGGTCGACGGTCTATGACGGCCTGACCAAGAGCGGCGGGAACGGCTTTACCGTTTCGGGGCTCGTCAATTCGGATTCTCTGAGCAACTTTGGTGGAGCGCTGGTTTATGGCGGAAGCTCTCAGGGCGCGCGGGATGTGGGAAGCTATACGATCACGCCATCGGGTGTTGTCGACCGCTTGGGCTATGCGATCAGTTACGGTTCGGCGAACCTGACGATCCAATTGCCCGATCCGCCCATCCAGAACGTGACGCCGACACCGACACTTCGCGCGGCGCCGCTTGAAAACTTGGATACCACTGAAACTCTCGGGATCGACATCGACGGGTCAGTAAACGCGCCACAAGACCAAGATGTGCTGGAACTGCTCGCAGGGCAAACGTCGCGTGATGCACGAAACCCAAGCGCGGATTTGAACAGCCTCTTGCGATCACAGACTACTCTGGGATCGCTCGAGACAGAGGATTTTGCCACTCTCTTCGAAACCTATCGCGAAGTCCAACTTGT
>JALRIK010000086.1 GCA_023255435.1 Marivivens sp. | reverse complement strand
AGGTCGTCCTCCGTACGTGGCAGACCGCTCACGTGATGAAGCTCCGCCGCGGGACCCTCGACGGAGACACCCCCGGCGCCGACACTCTCCGGGCCCGGCGGTACGTGGCCAAGTACACGATCTGCCCGGCCATCGCCCACGGACTTCAGCGTGAGGTCGGCTCGGTCGAGGTCGGCAAGCGCGCCGATCTCGTTCTCTGGAAACCTGCTTTCTTTGGGGTGAAGCCTGAAATGGTGCTTCTTGGTGGCACGATTGCGGTTGCGCAGATGGGCGATACCAACGCCTCGATTCCGACGCCGCAGCCCGTCTATTCCCGCGCCATGTTCGGCGGCTACGGTCAGGGCCTCGCCAAGGGCAGCGTGACTTTTGTCTCGCGCGCAGCCTATGAGGCGGGCATCGGTGAGGGGCTTGGCAAAGAGGTGCTTCCTGTCGAGAATTGCCGCAACATCGGCAAAGCTGATATGGTGCTCAACAATCTCATGCCCGACATCGACGTGAACCCCGAAACCTATGAAGTCCGCGCCAACGGCGAACTTCTGACTTGTGAACCTGCGCGCGAGCTTCCTATGGCGCAGCGATATTTCCTCTTCTGATGGCGGTCTCGGCGGATCATCTTCGCGCCTTGGCGGTGGCGCAGCGCGGCACAGAAGAGCAGCAGGAGGGCGGTATGGCTCTCTTTGTTGCGGGCGACCGCATTTTTGCGGCGCTCCTGTCCGAGAACTCGGCGATCCTGAACCTGCGCGAGGATCAGCGCGATTGGCTCATGGGCCAAAGTGACGCCTTCGGGGATGCAGATAGCAAGACCTCGGTCGATCTGACACGGGTGGAGCTTGAACTTCTGGCTGATTTCGTCGTCGCCGCCCATGCCAATGTGACCAAAAACGGGCTCGCCGCCCTTGGTGCTTTGCTGAAAGGAGAGGCGAATGGTTGACCGGAGCCTTGCCCCGATCCCCGCGCGAGAGGTGCGACCCGCGCCGAACCCGCCTGCGGCCCTGACAATTCGTCTGACCTACGAGGACCGGTTCATCCGCCGCAAGCGGCTTGTCACCGATCAGGGCGAGGCGATCCTCCTCGATCTTCCCGAGACGCGCTCGCTCGATCACGGGGATCAGTTGGTGCTTGCCGATGGGCGCGCCGTGCAGGTCATCGCCGCCCCCGAGGAATTGCTTGCTGTTCGGGGCGAGAACCTGACGCGGTTGGCGTGGCACATCGGGAACCGTCACACCCCATGCCAGATCGGGGCGGGGCGCTTGCTGATCAAGCGCGATCATGTGCTCGCCGATATGCTCCTGCGCCTTGGAGCGAGCCTTGAGAATGTGGTCGAGCCCTTTACCCCCGAAGGTGGCGCCTATGGTCACGGAAGAACCCATGGCCACGCCCATTGATCCTGTCGCACTCCTACGCCTGAGCCAATGGTTCTCGGCCAATTACCCCGTCGGCGGTTATGCCTATTCGCACGGGCTGGAATGGTTCATCTCAGAAGGCAAGGTGCATGACGGGCCGAGTTTCGAGGCATGGCTCGTCGATATCCTGCGCCTTGGTGCACCGCGAAATGACGTGATACTCTTGGCAGAGGCCCATAGGGGCGGTGATTGTGCTGAACTGTCCGATCTTGCCATCGCACTTGGGGCAGGGGCAGAGCGCGTGCAGGAAAGCAAACTCCAAGGCGCGGCCTTTGCCCAAGTCACTGGGGCCGCCGCCGCGCCTTATCCCGTCGCCATCGGCGCAGCTGCACGGGCCGAGGCGCTCCCCTTGGCTGAAACTGCGCTGTTTTTTGTTCAGAGCTTTGCCGCAAACCTCGTTACGATTGCCTGCCGTGCGATCCCGCTCGGGGCGAGTGAGGGGCAGGCGATCCTCAAGCGTCTTTCCCCCCTGATTGCCGAAACGGCGCGCGAGGGGGCGCAGTCCACGCTCGACGATTTGGGCGGATTTGCACCGCTCGGGGATATCGGCTCGATCCATCATGAAACCCAAACTATCAGGATATATCGGACATGACCTCTCCTAATGGACCCCTTCGTGTTGGAATCGGCGGACCTGTGGGTGCGGGTAAAACGACCCTCACCGCACAGCTTTGCCGCGCCTTGTCGAGCCGACTTTCCATGGCGGTCATCACAAACGATATCTACACCCGCGAGGATGCAGAGGCGCTCATGCGTCAGCAGGTGCTCCCGCTCGACCGCATCCGCGGCGTCGAAACGGGGGGCTGCCCCCATACGGCCATACGCGAGGATGCCTCGATCAACCTTGCCGCCGTGGCCGAGTTGAACGAAGCCTTTCCCGACCTCGATCTGATCCTCATCGAGAGCGGCGGCGATAATCTTTCTGCGACCTTTTCGCCTGAACTTGCCGATCTTACGCTTTATGTGATCGACACGGCGGCAGGGGATGATATTCCGCGCAAAGGCGGGCCGGCGCTGACGAAATCCGACCTTCTCATTATCAACAAGCGCGATCTTGCGCCCTATGTCGGGGCCGACACCGCTCGGATGGAGCGGGACGCGACCGAGCACCGCAAGGGACGACCCTTTGTTTTCGGCGAAATGCGCAACGGTGTGGGTGTCGATCAGGTTGTCGATTTCATCGTCGAGGCAGGCGGGCTGACACTTCGCGCCCCAGCAGCATAGGGTCGGGCGCGGCTCAAACGACTGAAATTGCTGAAAGGTTGCTCTTTTTGCTTGTGCCTTGTCCTTGGTTGTTCAAACTGAGGTCAAGTCACCCAAGAGGCGCGCATGTCGGACGCTCTGAGAACCCAGCTTACCCATCTTTTCCAAGTCGGGGTTGCCGCTGCCGATCCCTATGAGGCGGTGCGCACCGCGCTTGCAGAGGACCCTTTCGAGCCTGCTTTGATTGTCTCGGTCGGCAAGGCGGCTATGCGCATGGCCGAAGCCGCACTCGACACGCTGGGTCGGGGTGCGCGCTGTCTCGTCATCACCAATTACGAAAACGCCCGTGATCTCGACGGGGCCGAGGTCTTTGCGTCGGGGCACCCGATTCCCGATGAAAACGGGGCCAAGGCGTCTCAGGCGGTTCTTGACGCTCTCGATGCGGGGGCGGGGCCTGTGCTGGCGCTCATTTCCGGCGGTGGCTCTGCGCTTTTGCCAGCGCCAGCCAAGGGCATTTCGCTCGAGGAAAAGGCGGAGGTGAACCGTCTTTTGCTCGCCAGCGGTGCCGACATCCGCCAGATGAACCTTGTGCGCCAACAGCTTTCGCGGCTCAAGGGGGGCGGCTTTATCGTTTCGGCCGAGCCTCATCCTGTTCGGGCTCTGATCCTCTCGGATGTGGTGGGCGATGATCTTTCGACGATTGCCAGCGGTCCGACCGCGCCTTCGCTCGGCACGGCAGGAGATGCCATCCAGATGCTCAAACGCTTCGGGCTTTGGGATTACATCTCGGACAGTGTCCGCGATCACCTTGCCGCCGTGGGGCGCATTCGTCGTCTCAAGAGCGGCGACAACAGGCTGATCGGCTCCAACACCCAGAGCCTTCGGGCGATTGCCGCCGAGATCGAGGGGGTGACGCTCCTCGCTGATCCCGTCGAGGGCGATGTCGCAGAAGCGGCGCGTCTGATCTGTGATCAGGCGGCCAAGAGCGGCTTTACCCTTTGGGGCGGCGAAACGACAGTCCAGATCAAGGGCAAAGGCAAAGGGGGCCGCAATCAGGAGCTTGCACTCAGGATCGCGATTGAGGCCGGTAAACGCGGCTGGGGCGAATGGATGTGTCTTCAGGCCGGAACAGATGGCCGCGACGGTCCAACCGATGCCGCAGGGGCCATCGTCGATCAGGGCACGCTTGGACGCATTGCGGCCAAGGGCGGGGACATCGGCATGTATCTTGCCAACAACGACAGCTACACCGCGCTTTCACTCTCGGGCGATTTGCTTGTAACGGGGGCAACCGGAACGAATGTTTCCGATATCGGGATTTTGTTCCGAAAGTGATGAAAAAAGGGGGATTGCCATCTCAAGACCCCTTCTAAATGTTCGAAAAGTGAAACTTTTCTACCCTTGGTAGCCGAGCAATCTCGGCAGGAAGAGCACCATATCGGGGAAAAGGATCATCGCCAGAAGCGCAAGAACCAGCGCGACAAGGAAGCCCCAGATTTCCTTGATGATCTCGGCAAGCGGAATGCCCGTCACGGCGTTGATTACAAAGAGCAGGATGCCATAGGGCGGCGTGATCAGGCCGATCATACAGTTCACCACCGCCACGACGCCGAAATGCACAAGGTCGATCCCCAATTCACGGCAGGTCGGAATAAAAAGCGGTATGATCACAAGGATGATCGTTGACGCATCAAGAAGACAGCCAAGCGCCAGAATGATCAGGTTGACCATCAAGAGAAATACCAGCGGCGAGACGTCGAGGCCGACCATCGCGCGGGCCACCATTTCAGGGATTTTCTGGTCTGACACGATGTAATTGAGGATGAGCGCCCCACCGATCACGATCCCGACCGAGGCCGAGGAGCGCGATGCATCGGCAAAGACCGCATAGAGCGACCGCCAAGTCAGTTCGCGATAGACGAAGGCAGCTACGACAAGAGCATAAAGCGCGGCGACCGCAGCGGCCTCTGTCGGGGTGGTGTAGCCAAGATAGATGCCCGACAGGAGGATCACAGGCATCATGAGGGCAGGGAAGGCGCGTGCGGTGGTGCGTGGCATATCCCGCAGCGCCACGGGTGCTTCCGTCGCATAACCGCGCTTGTGGCTGATATAGACGTTCATCGCCATAAGGACGACGCCCATCAACAGACCGGGCACGATGCCTGCGAAAAAGAGATAGCCAATCGAAGTGTTCGAGACGAGCGCATAGAGCACCATCGGAATGGACGGTGGTATGATCGGGCCGATGGTGGCCGAAGCTGCCGTGATCGCAGCCGCATAGCCGCGCCCGAAACGCCCGTCCTTGGTCATCATTTCGATGATGATCTTGCCGATGCCCGCAGCATCGGCCACGGCCGAGCCCGACATCCCCGAGAAGATGAGCGAGGCGACGACATTGACGTGGCCCATGCCGCCTTTGAAACGCCCGACGAGCGCGATGCAGAACTTGAGAAGACGGTCGGCGATGGAGCCCGCGTTCATGATATTCGCCGCCACGATAAAGAGCGGCACGGCAAGAAGAACAAAGCTTTGATAAAGCCCGTCCATCAGCAGTTTCCCCGCAAGGCCGACCCCGCGTCCCGAAAGTTCGAGATAGAGCAGCGCTGCGCACAGGATGGCATAGGCGATGGGCAAACCCATACCTGCCAGCCCGAAGAGGGCCAGCAACATCATACCGAGTTCAAAGCTCATTGGATGGTCTCCTCCGGGAGGCCTTTGCGGGCAACGATATAGGCGCGCCACGCATAACGGATCGGCACTACGACGAGAAAGAGGAAGTAGATCGAGTAGATGGGCAACATCTTGACGGGGAGTGTCGCGCTCGATTTCAGGCGCAGGATCTTCATCTTGGCGTAGGTCGGCTCGATCGAATAGAGCATGGCCCCGATCACCACCAGAGCGCCGACAAAGGCGAATATGCGCTGCACCTTGGGCGAGAAGAGGAAAAAGAGAATGTCGAAGCGCACATGGTCCGACTCTCTGACGACAAAGGAATTGCCCCAAAAGACGATCCAGACCCAAAGAGCGAGGCAGAATTCAAGCGTCCAACCGAAATAGCTTGGGTCCAGAGAATGCCCCAAAAGCGCGGTGAACCATTCGGCCCCGACGACATAGCGTACGATGATCTGGATGATGAACGTCGCGAACATGGCGGCCATCATGAGGGCCGCCACGCTTTCCGTCACGCGGGAGAAAAGGTTCGATATCGTCTTCATATCGGCTCAAGCCTCCCGCGTTGTGGCTCTTAGTTGCCCAGAGCGTTGATCTTCTCGAGCAAGCCTTCGGGCCAGCTTGCCGCGAAGTCGGACGAGAGATAAGCCGACTGGACCGCATCGCGGAAGGCGGCGACATCGGGCTCGTAAACGGCAAGGCCCTGCTCTTCGAGGAAGGCGACGAGGTCGGCCTCTTTCTTGAGCTGGTTTTCGCGGCCAAACTCGGCAGCCGCATCAGCCGCGGCCTGAACGGCGGCCTGCTGGTCGGCATCAAGACCGTCCCAAACTGCCTTGGAGATCGCAAGGTAGTTGAGGTCGACAAGGTGCGAGGTCAGAACGATCTGTTTGGTGACTTCATAGAACTTGGCGTCCACCACGGTCGGGAGCGGGTTGTCCTGACCGTCGACTGCGCCTGTCTGAAGGGCGGTGTAGACTTCGGTAAAGGCAAGCGGGGTCGGCGCCGCGCCAAGTGCCGAGCCGAGGAACTGCCATGCGTCGGTGCCGGGCATACGCAGGTTCACACCGGCCAGATCGGCAGGGGTGTTGACCGTGAGTTCGTCCTTGGACTGGCGCAGGTTCACCTGACGGCGGCCCAGATACATGACCGAAAGAAGCTTTACGCCAAGCTCTTCTTCGGCCTTGGCCTTGAAGGGGTCCATCAGGGGATCGTTGAACACGGCAACCTGATGCGCTGCGTCCTGATGGACATAACCAGCGGTAAAGATCGAGAACTCGGGGAAGAACGTCGCAAGTTCCTGCGCCGAGGTGATCGACATTTCAAGGTCGCCGGAGGCGATGGCTTCAAGCTCGGTGCCCTGAGCAAAGAGCGAGGCGTTCCAGTGGGGCTCGAAGCTGGCGAAGTCGGCAACAGCGGGGCCGAACTTTTCGATTAGCGCAACGGCGCGCTGGTCGGTTTCAGAGGCGGGCGAGCTTAGGCGAAGCTGGATTTTGTCGCCATGCGCTTCCGCGAAAGCGGTGCCGGCAACGGTGGAAACTGCAAGAGCAGCAGCAGACGCCAAAAGGGTGCGGCGTGCAAAAGTCATAGGCATGGTGTTCCTCCCGAAAATGAACATGGCACTGACAAAAATAGGTCAGCTCTCCGATGCAGAAGCAAGCATGGATTTTGACTTAGATCAACATAGGTTTTGATCTATGGATGATTTATTTGATTTCGTATGATCTTCTGATTTAAAATCGATTATTTATTAGTATATTGAATTTATTCATATTTCACTGAAATTTTGCACCATGGTGAGCGGAACTTCAACGGTTGGGCAGAACATTGGGATTGTTGAGACAGTGTCGAACGCCGCCCTCAATGTGGGACCTGAGAATCGTTTTCGCTCGTTCGCTATCGCGATCCATCGCAGCATCGAGCATTTCGCGGTGCTCGCGCGCTGCCTTGTCGCCTCTGAATGTCAACGACCGCATCTGGTAGCGGAGATATTTGTCGAACACGCTGCCGTGTAGGCTCAGGAGCGAGGCGCTGTCGCAGGCCGAGATAAGGGCCTGATGGAATTCCCAATCGTATTGCTTCCAGCTTTCGCGGACCGAGACATCATTCGCCGCCATACGTTGTTCCATGCGGTGGAGTTTATGATGCGCTGAAACGATCCGCCCCTCCCATTCGGTGTCCCCATTCGCAAAGGAGAGGGTAAGTGCATGACACTCCAGCAAAATCCGAAGATCCGCAATTTCGACGAGATCTTTGGCTGTCATTGGAGCGACAAAGAAACCGCGCTGCCCCTCGGCAAGAACAAGCTCTTCGGTCGTGAGACGGTTGAGCGCCTCGCGGATGGTCGAGACCGATGCGCCGTAGGTGTCGCGCAAATCGTCGAGCTTGAGCTTTGATGCCGGTGCAAGCCGCCCGAAGATGATGTCTGTGCGCAGGGTCTCATAGGTGCTTTGGCCGACGCCTGCGTCTTCGCTCGGAAGGATCATGTTCAATTGCCCATATTACTTGGCTTAATATTGGCCGATAATATCGTCTTAGTCCAACTTAATTGAGGCGCTTGCGTATAATCGATTATTGCGTCACAAATCGTGGGCACGAACATAGGTTCTTTCATGCTGCTTCACGAAGAAAAAGAGACACCCCGCAAATCGACCCGAGCGAGCCTTGTGGCGTCGTCGCTGCTCAAATCGATCCTACGCGGCGAGTTGGCGCCGGGAAGCAAGCTCAATATCGATTACCTGCGCGAAGTGTATCAGGTGTCACTTTCACCGATGCGCGAGGCGATTTCGCGGCTCGTCTCTACAGGACTTGTCGAGTTCGAGGACCAGCGCGGCTATCGTGTCGCCCCCGTTTCGCTCCAACTTTTGGCCGAGGTGACGCGCCTGCGCTCCGATCTGGAGAGCCTTGCGCTCAGGTATTCCATCGAGCGCGCCGATCTGGAGTGGGAAAGCAACGTTCTGGGCGCTCTGCACAGGCTTGGGCGGACCGAACGCGATGTTTCCTCGCCCGAGGCGATGGAAGTCTGGGAAGCGGCGCATTGGGCCTTTCACAAGACATTGATTGAAGGCTGCGGCATGGAGATGCTGGTCGAGTTTTGCCAAAACCTTCAGAACCAGAGCGACCGCTATCGCCGTATTTTCCTCAAACAACCCGCAGGGGCGGCCGATATTCAGGACGAACACAACGCGATTGCAAACGCCGCCGTGGATCGGAACGCCGATCTCGCCTCGCGGCTCTTGCGCGCGCACATCGAACGCACAGGCAATGATCTTGCCCGACAAATCAGCGGGGCACTCCCCGAAGACTAACGGCGCAATTCGCGCGAACGACAGGACCAAAGATGACCAAGACCGTCTATATTCTCAACGGGCCCAACCTCAACCTCTTGGGCAAGCGTCAGCCCGAAATCTATGGCTATGACACGCTGGACGACGTGGCCGCAAACTGCGCCAAGGTGGCCGAAGAGTTCGGGATCACCTCCAAGCTGATGCAGTCAAACCACGAGGGCCAGATCATCGACTGGATCCACGAGGCGCGGGAAAAGGCCCAAGGGATCATCATCAACCCTGGTGCCTTTACCCATACTTCGGTCGCGATCCTTGATGCGCTCAATGCCTATGAAGGCGTGGTCTTCGAAGTGCATATCTCCAATGTGCACAAGCGCGAAAGCTTCCGTCACCATTCCTATGTCTCGCTCCGCGCCGAGGGCGTGATGGCGGGCTTCGGTGTGGAGGGCTATGCGCTTGCAATGCGCCGCATGGGGTCCTTGCTCAAGTAAGATGCACCGCATCCAGAATAAGGCACCGCGCAGACGATCCTGCGTGGTGCTTTTTCTTTTAAAGCACTTGGCATCGGCGCGAAGCTCGTCCAGTCTCTGCGCAACGCTAAGGGAGACTTTCACATGAGCGAAAATCAATACGGTTTCGATACACTTGCCATTCATGCAGGCACCGCGCCCGATCCTGCAACAGGTGCGCGTCAGGTTCCGATCTATCAGACCACGGCCTATGTGTTCCGCGATGCCGAACATGCCGCCAAACTCTTCAACCTTGAAGAAGTGGGGTATATCTATTCGCGCCTGACCAACCCGACGGTTGCGGCGCTGGCCAATCGCGTCGCCGCTCTCGAAGGCGCAGCGGGCGGGATCGCATGTTCTTCGGGTCACGCCGCGCAAATCATGGCGCTTTTCCCGCTGATGCAGCCCGGCTGCAATATCGTGGCCTCCTCGCGTCTTTACGGCGGCACGATTACCCAGTTCAGCCAGACGATCAAACGCTTCGGCTGGTCGGCCAAATTCGTCGATACCGAAGACCTTGCCGCTGTCGAGGCTGCCATTGACGAAAACACCCGTGCCGTGTTCTGCGAGACCATCGCCAACCCCGGCGGATATATCAGTGACCTCGACGCTCTCGCCAAGATCGCGGATGCGGCTGGTGTTCCGCTCATCGTTGATAACACCACGGCCACGCCGTATCTCTGCCGCCCGATCGAGCATGGCGCGACCCTTGTCGTGCATTCGGCCACCAAATACCTCACGGGCAACGGCACGGTGACGGGCGGTATCGTCGTCGACTCGGGCAAGTTCGACTGGTCCGCGAGCGACAAATTCCCCTCGCTCTCGCAGCCCGAGCCTGCTTACCACGGTCTGACCTTCCATGCAGCACTCGGCGCGATGGCCTTTACCTTCCATTCGATCGCTGTCGGTCTTCGTGATCTCGGTATGACCATGAACCCGCAGGGCGCGCATTACACCCTTATGGGGATCGAAACGCTGGCACTTCGGATGGAACGCCATGTTGCCAACGCAAAAGCCGTCGCCGAGTGGCTTGAAAAAGACCCGCGGATCGAAGGCGTCACTTATGCCGGTCTCGAAAGCTCGCCCTGGAACGAGCGTGCGGGCCGTATCGTGCCCAAAGGGGCAGGGGCTCTCTTCACGGTTGCCGTCAAGGGCGGCTATGACGCTTGCGTCAAGCTGGTCGATAACCTCAAGCTCTTTAGCCATGTGGCCAATCTCGGTGACGCGCGCAGCTTGATCATCCATCCCGCTTCGACCACCCACCGCCAGCTCGAGCCCGAACAGCAGGTCAAAGCAGGCGCCGCGCCGAATGTGGTCCGCGTCTCTATCGGCATCGAAGATGTGAAAGACATCATCGCCGACCTCGATCAGGCGCTGGCCAAGGCGACCGCCTAAGAACTTTCGGGTGCGCAGGGATAACCTTGCGCACCCTTGATCCGACGGGGCTGGAAAAACTTCTCCTTTGCCCATAAGAAAGCGCCTCGATCCCTCTTGGACAGGACGCTGCTGCGGATGCTCGACACACCTCCCATCCACAACCCCCAAAGCCCCGCAACAAAGCGGGCGGCGCGGCTATCGGTTGCGCCGATGATGGATTGGACGGATCGCCATTGTCGGTATTTCCACCGCTTGATGAGCCGCGAGACGCTGCTTTACACCGAAATGGTGACAGCCCCTGCGATTGTGCGGGGGGAACACGAACGTCTGCTCGCCTATAGCGCCGACGAGCACCCTGTCGCGCTCCAGATCGGCGGATCGGACCCGAAAGAATTGGCCGAAGCGACGCGGATTTCCTGCGGCTATGGCTATGACGAGGTAAACCTCAATGTCGGCTGCCCGTCGGACCGCGTGCAGTCGGGGGCCTTTGGCGCGGTTCTGATGAAATCTCCCGACCTTGTGGCCGAGTGTGTCGCCGCGATGATCGGGGCCTCCAACGTCGAAGTGACGGTCAAATGCCGTATCGGCGTGGACGAGCAAAACCCCGAAGAGGTGCTTCCTGTTTTTCTTGCAAAAGTGAGCGCGGCAGGCGTGCGGCGCTTTACGATCCACGCCCGCAAAGCATGGCTCGAAGGGCTCAGCCCCAAAGAAAACAGGGATATTCCGCCGCTCGATTACGACCTCGTGAAACGCATGAAGGCCGCGTATCCGCATCTTCATATCTCGATCAACGGTGGGATCGCGAGCCTTGATCACGCGGTCGAACTCCTCGATGCGGGTCTGGACGGGGTGATGATTGGGCGGGCCGCCTATCACCAGCCTGCGGATATTCTATGCGACGCCGACGCGCGTATTTTCGGAGGCTCTGAGGGGCCGACCGCCGAAGAGGCCGTGCGCCAGATGCTCCCTTATATCGAAGCGCACCTTGTCAACGGTGGGCGTTTGAACCAGATCACACGCCACATGCTTGGGGTCTTTGCGGGCCGCAGCGGGGCGCGGGGTTGGCGGCGCGTACTCTCGCAAGAGGCGCACAAGGACGGGGCAGGGCCTGAAACGGTGCTCAAGGCTCTTTCTTCGGTGACGGACGCACTCTGACCGCTTGCAGCCGCGCCCCCAAGCCGTCACAAAAGCGCTACTGCGCGAAAAGGAGGCCGTAATGGGCGATATGGGATTGGTGATTGCGATGGCCGCTGTGCTTGTCGTGATCGGTGCTTTTGCAGGCATTCTGGCGGGTTTGCTTGGGGTCGGCGGTGGAATTGTGCTCGTTCCTGCGTTTTTTTACGCCTTTTCGACTTTGGGCTATGGTGGGACCGATCTGATGCAGGTCTGTCTTGCGACCTCGCTTGCCACCATTATCGTCACCTCGATCCGCTCGGTGCTTTCGCACAACAAAAAGGGTGCGGTTGATTGGGAGATCCTCAAAGGTTGGGCGCCGGGGATCGCTGTGGGTGCCGTGATTGGGATGCTCACCGCGGCTTCCCTCCGCTCGCAACAACTCCAGATGATTTTCGGCGTGCTTGCCGTGGTCATCGGCCTCTATATGACCTTCGGCAAATCCGAATGGCGTCTGGGGAATGCGATGCCGCGAGGAGCCAAGGCGCTTGTTGGCTCGCCTGTCATCGGGTTTCTCTCGGTTCTGATGGGGATCGGCGGCGGCTCCTTCGGGGTGCCGACCATGACCCTTTTCAACGTGCCGATCCACCGCGCTGTTGCGACGGCAGCAGGCTTTGGCGTGATTATCGCCGTGCCTTCGGTTGCAGGTTTCTTGCTGACCGAAGTTGATCCCGCCTCGAAGCCGCCCTTTACCATAGGTGCGGTCAACCTCGTGGCCTTTGCCCTTGTCATCGCCATGACGCTTATCACAGCGCCGATGGGGGCAAACCTTGCCC
>JALRIK010000085.1:259-12511 GCA_023255435.1 Marivivens sp. | reverse complement strand
TTTTTGCTGCGGTCTTTGCGGGGCTTCTGGTGGTGATCTATCTGGTTGCGGCCTATCTCACCCGATCCAAGGATCAATCCGCCTGACAGCCCTTGATCTCGACGGCGTGACCGCTCGCCAGCACGGTGATGGTCGCGCCCGATCTGTCGAAGCTAAGCGGTGATTGTCCCATAGGAAGGATCTCGGCAAGACTGACAAGCGTATTGCCCGAACGGGTGGTGACAGCCTCGGTCACCCAATCGTCGGGGGCATTGGTTTCGATCACAACGGTTTCATCGGGGCCGAGCGCCTTCATCTCGATCACGGTCTCGACGGCAAGTCCATCCTCGGTCGGGCGCACTTCACAGGTAACGCGCTCCACGTTCGCTTCTTCGGCCGAAAGCGGACGATCCACAATGGCGGAAACAATAGCAGGCACGCGCTCGCCCTTGGACGGAAGAAAGGTGTCCACGCCAAAACTGATCGGCATGCAAATATCCTTGCATACGCCAAGCTCGATGTTCCCTGCGATGCGCGCCTCTTTGGACGGATCGTTCAGCGTGACCATAAGCGGAAGGACAAGCCCGTCCTTATACCCGATGGTCTGCATCCCGTTGAGTTCGAACACCTCGGGGGTCGGCCAGACGGGGGTTATGCTTGCGATGTTTTCCGAACCGCTCCAATCGAAATGCGGCGGAATCCCCGCTTCTCCGGGAGCGCGCCAATAGGTCTTCCATTCGGGCGCAAGCTCGATCCGAAGCGCTGCGATATGGGTGCCGTTCGCCCCGCGCCATCCCGCAAGCAGTTCGTGCCGCGCGATATCGCCCTCCGCCATTGCGGGGAGTCCCAGAGTGGTCAAAACGGAGGCAAATAAAGCGAGTCTCTTCATGACCGCCAATTTACCCTTACGGCGGGCATTGGAAAGTCACGTTCAGGCGACCTCTTTGAAAGGTTGCCCTTGAACCGCACCTGATTGAAGCACATCATCTAGGCTATGAAAGCATTTTCTTCGAACCTCGCAGGCAAGCTTCTCATCGCCATGCCGGGAATGGGGGACCCCCGTTTCTCGCAGGCCGTGATCTACGTTTGTGCCCACTCCGAAGAGGGCGCTATGGGACTGATCGTCAATAAACCCGCGCCTGAACTCCGTTTTTCCGATCTACTCGAACAGCTCGAAATCCCGCTGGGCGAAAGCTATCGCGACATCCGCGTGCATTTCGGGGGACCGGTCGAAACAGGGCGCGGCTTTGTCCTGCATTCCTCTGAATACCAGTCCGAGGCTGGAACGCTCGAAGTCGATGCGGGCACCTCGATGACTGCGACTACGGATGTTCTTGCGGATATGGCTGCGGGGCAGGGACCTGCGCAGTCGTTTATGGCGCTTGGTTATTCGGGTTGGGGGCCGGGTCAGCTCGAGAATGAAATTCTCGACAACGGCTGGCTCACGAGCGAGGCACGCGAAGACATCATCTTCGGCCGCGCCAACGAACATAAATGGACCGCCGCACTCAAACTTCTCGGCGTCGATCCATTGACCCTTTCGTCAACGGCGGGACACGCTTAACCCGCGATCAACGCTTTCATGATGGCCTTGGCGCTGTCGCTGTTCCAGTCGGCATCGCCCTGAAGACGGGCGATCTCGTTGCCCTCGCGATCAAGGATCACCGTAATCGGAAGTCCGAGCACGCCCATCGCCCGCGAAAGCTGCTGCTTGCGGTCTGTGTGTTTGGGAAGGTTCTCCGCCCCGATCTCTTCAAGGAACCGTTCGATTGCAGCGGGGGCATTGCGTCCCGTGGCAATGGTCACAACTTCAAAGTCCTCACCGCCGAGCTCATCCTGAAGAGCGGAAAGCGACGGCATCTCTTCACGGCAAGGCGCACACCATGTCGCCCAGAAATTCACCAGCGTGATTTTCCCCTCGAATGCGGCAAGGGTCATTTCTTGGCCGTCGAAGGTCTCGAATGCCACATCGGATGCCGCCATCGGTTCGGCATGCACCGCAAGCTTGGCCATATCGCCCGAGCGCAAAGCCGCAATGTCGGGTGTTTCGGCCTGTGCAGTGTTTGCAAGAACCGCGAGGGCCGTATAAAGCAACGCAGACCTAATTTTACGCCCGTTCAAATCCAGCATGGGACCTCCGACTATGACCAAGACCTCGAACGAAATGTGGGGAGGGCGCTTTGCCGCCGGACCGGACGCAATCATGGAAGCCATCAATGCGTCGATCGGCTATGACAAACGCCTCGCTCCTCAGGACATTGCCGGATCGAGGGCCCATGCCGCGATGCTCGCTGCGACAGGCATTATTACGGATAAAGATGCCGAAGCCATTCGGGAAGGCCTCCTCACCATATTGTCAGAGATTGAAGCAGGGAATTTCGAGTTTTCCACCGCTCTCGAAGACATCCATATGAACGTCGAGGCCCGACTTAAGACGCTAATCGGTGAACCTGCGGGCCGTTTGCACACTGCGCGGAGCCGCAATGATCAGGTTGCCGTCGATTTCCGTCTTTGGGTGCGCGAACAATGCGACGTGGTCGATGCTGCACTCCAAGGTTTGATGAAAGCTCTGCTGGTTCAGGCCGAAGCAGGCGCCGATTGGGTCATGCCGGGCTTCACCCACCTTCAGGTCGCCCAGCCCGTCACTTGGGGCCACCACATGCTCGCATATGTCGAGATGCTGAACCGTGACCGTTCGCGCTTTGCCGATGCCCGCCGCCGTATGAACGAATCGCCGCTTGGCGCTGCGGCTCTCGCTGGCACGGGCTTCCCGATTGATCGTCACATGACCGCCGAGGCTCTTGGCTTTGATCGTCCGACTGCCAACTCGCTCGATTCGACCTCGGATCGTGACTTTGCCCTCGAATTCCTTGCCGCTTCGTCGATCTGCGCGATGCACCTAAGCCGCTTTGCCGAAGAGCTGGTGATCTGGTCGTCTGCCCAGTTCCGCTTTGTGGCTATGTCGGACCAATGGTCGACGGGTTCGTCGATCATGCCGCAGAAAAAGAATCCCGACGCTGCCGAGCTGATCCGCGCCAAGATCGGCCGTATCCTCGGGGCGAATGTCGCGCTTCTCACCGTGATGAAGGGTCTTCCGCTGACCTATTCCAAGGACATGCAGGAAGACAAAGAACAGGTGTTCGACGCTGCTGATAACCTCCTTCTCTCGCTCGCCGCGATGACGGGCATGGTCGAGACGATGACGCCTCAGCGCGACAACCTGCGTAAGGCTGCTGCTTCAGGCTTCTCGACCGCGACCGATCTTGCCGACTGGCTTGTGCGCGAGCTTGGGCTTCCCTTCCGCGATGCGCATCACGTCACGGGCGCGCTTGTTGCCAAGGCCGAAGCCAAAGGCTGCGATCTTCCCGATCTGACGCTCGAAGAGATGCAGTCCGTCCATGCCGACATTAAAGCCGAAGTCTTCGATGTGCTCGGCGTCGAAAATTCTGTTGCTTCGCGCATGTCTTATGGTGGAACCTCGCCTGTGCGTGTGCGCGAACAGATCGCACGCTGGAAAGAGGCGCTGGCTTGAAACTCGCTCTGATCGTTTTGACGCTTTTTCTTGCGGGCTGCGGCGTGGCTGGACCGCCCGTGGTCCCGAGTGAAAACGTCTGTGCGGTCTGGGACGCGTCCTGCTGATGTCGAAACTTCGGATGGCATATCTCGCGCTTGCGCTCTGGGGTGCCATCCACCCGATGTATTACTTTGTCTCCTACATGCAGGAGACGGGCACGGGCCTCGGCGGGCTCATCGATGCGTGGTATGTGAACGCCTCGACCACGGGTCTTACTTGGGATCTCACGATCGCGGCCATCGCCCTGACGCTTTGGATTCTGGCCGAAATTTACGTGCGTCGGAACTATGTCGCCCTGATCGCCATTCCCGCCACGTTCTGCATTGGCGTAAGCTGCGGCCTGCCGCTCTATCTCTTTCTGCGCACCCGCCCCATCGAATAGCAACTTGGGGCTTGGGGTTTTCGTCTGATTTGCTATGACGCGGTAACTTTGCGCGGAGTAGCCAGATGGACCATTTTATCTACAAGAACGGTGAGCTTTATGCCGAGGATGTGCGGATCGCCGAGATCGCCGAAAAAGTCGGCACGCCGTTCTATGTCTATTCGACCGCAACTCTCGAACGTCACTTTCAGGTCTTTGACGAAGCGCTGCACGGGATGGAGCATCTTGTCTGCTTCGCGATGAAGTCGCTCTCCAATGTGGCGGTGCTCAAACTTCTCGGTAATCGCGGTGCGGGCATCGACGTGGTGTCCATCGGCGAATATCTCCGCGCCAAAGCCGCGGGCGTTCCGGGCAATCGCATCGTCTTTTCAGGCGTCGGCAAAACCCGTGAGGAAATGCGCATCGCGCTTGAAGGCGACATCCGCCAGTTCAACGTCGAGAGCGAACCCGAAATGGAAGCACTCTCCGAAGTTGCGCTTTCGCTCGGCAAGGTTGCCCCGATTGCGATCCGCGTGAACCCCGATGTGGACGCCAAGACCCATGCAAAGATCGCGACAGGCAAGAAAGAGAACAAGTTCGGTATCCCGATTTCCCGCGCTAAAGAGGTTTACGCCCACGCCGCAACGCTCAAGGGTTTAGATGTGGTCGGTATCGACGTGCACATCGGGAGTCAGCTGACCGATCTCGAACCCTTCCGCCTTGCCTATCGCAAAGTGGCCGAGCTGTGCGAAACGCTCCGCGCCGAGGGTCACAACATCCGCCGCCTCGATCTTGGCGGCGGCTTGGGCATCCCCTACACCCGTTCGAACGAAGTGCCGCCGCTCCCGAGCGATCTCGGTCAGGTGATCCGCGAGGAAGTAGGCCATCTCGGTTGCGAGGTGGAAATCGAACCGGGTCGTCTTATCGCGGGCAACGCTGGCCTCATGGTGACCGAAGTCATCTACGTGAAGTCGGGCGAAGACCGTGATTTCATGATCGTGGATGCTGCGATGAACGACCTTGTGCGTCCGTCCATGTATGACGCGCACCATGACATCGAATTGGTCAAAGAACCGCAGGCAGGCGCCGAAAAACAGCCCTATGACATCGTCGGTCCGATTTGCGAGACGGGCGATACCTTTGCCAAAGCGCGCGAGATGAACAAAGTCGCCGCGGGCGATCTCGTCGCCTTCCGCTCCGCGGGGGCCTATGGTGCTGTTATGGCAAGCGAATATAATTCGCGCCCCCTGATCCCCGAGGTTCTCGTCAACGGCGATCAATTTGCAGTTATTCGCAAACGGCCTACCTATGAAGAAATGATCGCGAGGGATATCATTCCCGAGTGGCTCTGATCCGAAAGGTTCAGGGCAAACCAAAGAGGACGGCCCACTGACCGATTGGAAGCCCCAGCTCGGACACCTTCGCTATACTGTTCTGGCCACACGCGTCGGAATGGTGGCGGAACGTGTTGTCCGCGCGTTCTGGCCGGTCTGGACCATCCTGTTCTTCGCGCTTGCGCCGATCATGCTCGGCTGGCTCGACCCACTTCCCGTCGAGGCAGTCTGGGCCTTTGCCGTTTTGTGTGTCCTTGCGCTTGCGATTGCGCTTTATATCGGCCTTCGGCGGTTCGATTGGCCAAGCGACATTGAGGCGCTGGCTCGTGTCGATGCGCGCCTCAAGGGGCGGCCCATCGCGACCCTGCTCGATGAACAGGCCATCGGGGCCGCCGATCCCGCTTCTGCCGCACTTTGGGCCGCCCATCTCGAACGGATGCGCGCCAAAACCCACGAGGCGCGGCGCGTCGATCCCGATTTGCGCATATCAAATCTCGACCCCTTCGGGCTTCGCTATTCGGCGCTTTTGTTTTTTGTGATTGCCCTTCTCTTCGGGTCAGTCTGGCGGATCGGCGACGTGGCACAGGGTCGGATCACACAGGCGGGCACGGCCGCCGCTCCCACATGGGAAGCATGGGTCGCGCCGCCCTCCTATACGGGCGTTCCGTCGATCTATCTTGCCGATATCAAAACGCCCGTTCTGTCGGTGCCCCAAGGCTCCAAAGTCACCATTCGGCTTTATGGCGACGTCGGGGATCTCACCGTTCTTGAAACCGTTTCGGCCCGCACGAGCGACATCGGGGCCGCCTCCGATCTGGAGCAGAGTTTCGACATCACCCAGTCGGGTACGATCGAAATCCAAGGGCAGGGTGGGCGTGTCTGGCGCATCGAGGCCAAGCCCGACCAAGAGCCTTATGTCGAGCTCACCGCGCCTGTCTCCTCGGATGCCAAAGGCGAAATGGCCCAAGCCTTCCGTGCACTCGACGATTATGGGGTGGTGCGTGGCAGCGCCGAGATCGCGCTTGATCTGTCGCGCGTCGACCGTCGCTTTGGTCTGGCTGCCGAACCCGACGAGATTACGCCGATCAAGGTCGACCTGCCCATGCCCTTTACCGGCGGTCGGGACGAATTCGATCAAGTCCTCACAGGCGATTTCAGCACCAGCGTTCTGGCCAATCTTCCGGTGACGATCACCCTCTCGGTCGAGGATGCCAGCGGCCAGATCGGTTCGAGCGATCCCGAAGAGATCATCCTTCCGGGCAAGCGGTTCTTTCAGCCGCTCGCCAAAGCGATTGCCGAGCAGCGCCGCGATATCCTCTGGTCGGCATCCAATGCCAGACAGAGCGCCCAGCTCTTGCGCGCCGTTTCTTACAAACCCGAAGGTTTCATCACCGACAATGCCAAATTCCTGCGCCTGCGCTTTATCGTCCGGCGTATGGAAGGGATGATCGAAGACGGCGTGCTCGATGACGCCGAGCGTCTCGACATCACCGAAGCCCTTTGGGATCTCGCCATCCAGTTCGAAGAAGGCTCGCTTCAGGATGCCCGCGAACGGCTCGAACGTGCTCAGGAACGTTTGGCCGAGGCCATGCGCAACGGCGCTTCGCCCGAGGAAATCCAGGAGTTGATGGACGAGCTTCGCGACGCGACGAACGACTATATGGAGTTGCTCGCCGAGCAGAACCAAGGTCAAAGCGGGACCGATCAACCCGACCAAGGACAGGAAACGACCGAGATCACCCAAGACGAACTCGATGCTCTCATGGACCGCATTCAGGAGCTGATGGAAGAAGGCCGCATGGCCGAGGCCCAAGCGCTCATGGAGCAGCTGAACCAGATGCTCGAGAATATGCAGGTCGCCCAAGGCGAGGGCAGCGGCCAAAGCGGCCAGACCCGCAGGGCCATGCGCGATTTGGGGCAAACACTCCAAGACCAGCAACAATTGTCGGACGAGTCCTTCGGCGAGCTTCAGGACCAGTTCAACGGCAATCCTGACCAAGGCGAGCAAAGCCAGAGCCTTGCCGACCGTCAACAGGCGCTGCGTGATCAACTGGGTAGCCAACGCCAAGCGGTTCCCGATCTCGAAGGCGAAGCGGGCGAGCGGGCCGAGCGGAACCTTGAGCAGGCAGAGCGTTCGATGGAAGAGGCCGAGCAGGCGCTGCGTGACGGCAACCTGCCGGAAGCGATCGACCGTCAATCCGAGGCGATGGATCGCTTGCGCGAGGGGCTGCGTGATATGGGCCAAGCCCTTGCCGAGGCCGAGCAAACAGGCACCGAGCAGGCACAGGGCCAACAATCGGGAGAGCAGCAAGGTCAGGTCGAACAGCCAGGGCGCCGTGATCCCTTGGGGCGTCAGAGCGGTGGTCAGGGCGGTCTTACGGGCGAGGGCGACGAGCTTGGCATGAACGTCGAGCGCCGCGCCCAAGAACTTCTCGAAGAGTTGCGCAAGCGCTCGTCCGACCAAGAGCGCCCGCGTGTCGAACTGGATTATCTCAAGCGGCTTCTCGACAGGTTCTAGCTCTGGCTCAGAAGCGCCCGTGCTTTTTCGTCCAAGAGGATGCGCAGGCCGTCCACCCAATCCACAAAAGCGGACACCGTTCCTGCCAATGCTGGCACTGAATTCGTGACGGCATCTGCAAAGACATAAACGCCAAGCCCCAAGAGGGCGACCAAAACCACAAGCCCGAACCCGAGCCCGAATCCGCCCGACTTTGCCGCGGGCGGTTCATCGTCATAGACGGGCCGCGCTGCACTTCGCTCGGCTGTCGAGCGGAGGGTCGAGTTGATCTCTTCGATGTCGGGCAGGAGTTCACTGCGGTGGGAATGCGGCGCGCTCGGGGGCGGCACAGCTTCGCCGCGTAGACGGGCCATACGGCGACGTGCTTCTTCGCTGCGTTGTTCTTCGGGCGTGACGGGTGGCGGTGGAGGCGCCATCTCCAGTCCAAGATCGGGCTGGCTTTCGATCGGAGCGCTTTCGGCGCGCCGTTGCGCCGCTTCCCGCTCCGCCTCTTCGCGAAGAATTTCGGCGATCGAGGGGTCTAGCGTGCGTCTTTGGGGCTGAGGCGGCGCCTCTCCAAAGCCGTTTTCCTCATCGTCGGCATAATCCGGCTCATCTCGGGCTTCGGGATTTTGCGCAGGCTCGGGCGCAAAATCATAGGGCTCGTCGGACGAGACTTCATGCGTGATCTCGTCGCCCTCTTCCTCGCGCGCCAAAGACGCGCCGGGGGTCTCGAACCATGTATGACTACAGTTAGAGCACTGAACATCCCGACCATTTTCGGGAATGACATCATCAGGTACTTCGTATTGGGCCCCGCAATTCGGGCAAATAAGCCTCATGTCGTGTCCCCCGTTCCGACCGGTTTTGACCGGCTCCATCTGCTCTTTGTTATCTTCTTCTAGCAATTTAGCAGTCAATCGCAATCCATTTGCAAGCATTCCATCCAAAGGCGGTAATTGAAATCCGCGGGTGTTTTCGGCAGAACACAGCAACACTTGAAAAGAGGTGAGCAGTGATTGAACTCGAAAACGTGGCCTACTCCTATGGTGGAGGCGAGTTATTCTCGAATGTCTCGCTCCGATTGGCACCCGGTTCGTTCCATTTCCTGACCGGACCTTCGGGCGCGGGCAAGACCACATTGCTCAAGCTTTGCTATGGCGAATTGACCGCGACCGCGGGTCATGTGCGGCTGTTCGGGATCAATCGCCGCACCATCGACCGTGACCAGATTTCGGACGTGCGCCGCCGTGTGGGTGTCGTGCATCAGGACTGCCAGTTTCTCGACCACCTCTCGGTCGCCGAGAACGTCGCACTGCCTTTGACGGTTGCAGGGCGCGCTGACGAGGCGGGCGATTATCTCGAGGACCTTTTGGCTTGGGTCGGTCTTACCCAACAGGCGGGCCAGCTTCCGCCCGAACTTTCGGGTGGCGAGCGCCAGCGCGCCGCATTGGCACGCGCGGTGATCATGTCGCCCGAAATGGTGATCGCGGACGAGCCGACGGGGAACGTCGATTGGGAGATGTCCCAACGTCTTATCAAGCTGTTGGTCGAATTGAACCGCATGGGCAAATCCGTGTTGGTCGCAACCCACGACATGAACCTCATCCGCGCGACCAAAGCGCAGGTTCAGGCCCGCGTTCTGCGTCTCAAGGGCGGTCGTCTCCAGATGGCGGGGAGCGACCTATGAAGATCAACATCGGCCGCATGCTTTCATTGCTCGCGGGGGACCCGCAAGCAGATCGCGCCGTTCCTCCAACAGGGTTCACAGCGCGCCTTACAGTCTTTACCTCGGGTGCGATGGCGTTTCTGGCGGTCTTTGCCTTGGCGCTGTCGTTGGCCACGGGGCGGCTTGCCGAGCGGTGGGCTTCAGAGCTTGCCCAGACTTCGACCCTTCGCATTTCCGCCCCCGAAGACCAGCTTGATGCCCAGACCAAAGCCGCGCTGCGTGTCCTTGAACAAACGCCGGGCGTGGCCGAGGCACGCGAGCTTTCGGACGATGAACAGCGCGCGTTGCTCGAGCCGTGGTTCGGCCCCGATATTCCTGTCGAGAGCCTGCCGATCCCGCGATTGATCGAGATCGTTGAAACCTCGGACGGGATGGATGCAACGGGCCTGCGCGCGCGGCTTCAGGCCGAAGTGCCGGGGGCGATCCTTGATGACCACACGCGCTGGCGCGAACCTTTGGTCGCAGCCGCCAGCCGTCTGCGGCTCCTCGGGATGGTTGCAATCGTTCTGATCCTTGCGGCGATGGGGGCGATGATCACCCTTGCGGCTCAGGCTGCTCTTTCTGCCAATGCCCAAGTCGTGCGCGTGATGCGACTTGTCGGGGCGCGCGACGCCTATATCGCGGGGGCCTTTGTCCGCCGTTTCACGCTTCGCGCGCTTTCTGGCGCGACGGGCGGGACGCTCCTTGGGGTGCTGGCCGTAACGCTCCTTCCGTCCTCTGATGTCGCGGCAGGCTTCCTCACCGGTCTCGGGTTTCAGGGCACAGGTTGGCTTTGGCCCTTGGTCATTCCGCCTTTGGCTGCCATCATTGCATTCGGCGCCACGCGGAACGCGGCCCTAAGGAACTTGAGGAACCAGTCATGACGCATGCAGTCCAGTGGATCAGATCGCTGATCTTTTTGGTGACGATCTATCTCGGGATGGCAGTCGTCGCGATTGCCTTCCTGCCTTGGGCCATTGTGAGCAGCAAAGGCGCTGTGGCCGCCGCCCATGCCTATTGCCGCATGGTGCTCTGGCTTGCCCGTCCCATGGTCGGGATCAAAACCGAGGTGCGCGGCACCCCGCCCACTGATGAAGTCGTGATCGCAGCCAAACACCAGTCGTTCCTTGATATCCTGATGATCTATTCCTCGGTGCCGCACGGCAAATTCATCATGAAGCGAGAGCTTCTCTGGACGCCGTTTGTCGGGATCTATGGGCTTCGGATCGGCTGTGTGCCCGTCAATCGCGGCAAGCGCGGTGCGGCGATCAAAAAGATGGTCGCCGATGTGGCGGCAGGCAAACAAAAGGGCGGTCAGCTGATCATCTATCCCCAAGGCACCCGCGTGCCGCCCGGTGTGGTCAAACCCTACAAGGTCGGCTCGGCTGTGCTTTATAAGGAACTGGGTCAGGATTGCGTGCCTGTTGCCTGCAACGTCGGGGTCGTCTGGCCCAAAACGGGGATCATGTATCATCCCGGAACGGCGGTGGTAGAATTCCTTCCGCGTATTCCCGCAGGATTGCAGCCCGAAGAGATGATGAAGGAGCTGGAAGGGGTGGTTGAAACCCGCTCCAACGAGCTGATGCGCGAAGCGGGCTTCCAGATATAAAAAGGGCGGGGAGTTCCCCGCCTTTTTCTTTTACGCTGCGAGACCCTTGGTCCCCATCCCGAGGAACTTGGTCCGGCGGGATTTCTTGAGCTCTTCACCAGACTTACCCTCAAGCTCGCCCAGCATTTCGCTGATCGCGATACCGACGGATTTGATGACGTCTTTTTTGCCGCGATGCGCCCCGCCAAGCGGTTCCTTGATCACGCGGTCACAGATGGCGAGCTCCCGCAGGTCCTTGGCAGTCAGGCGAAGCGCTTCGGCGGCTTCGCGCATCTTGCCTGCGTCCTTCCAAAGGATTGAGGCACAGCCCTCGGGGGTGATCACCGAATAGATCGAGTGTTCGAGCATCGCGACGCGGTTGGCGGTCGCAAAGGCCACAGCCCCGCCCGAGCCGCCCTCACCGATGATGACCGAGATCAGCGGAACCTTGATCGCAAGGCACTTTTCGGTCGAACGCGCGATGGCTTCGGACTGGCCGCGCTCTTCCGCGCCCTTGCCTGGATAGGCACCGGGGGTGTCCACAAGCGTGATGACCGGAATGCCGAAACGGTCGGCAAGATCCATAAGGCGGATCGCCTTGCGATAGCCTTCGGGGCGGGCCATGCCGAAGTTGTGTTCGATGCGGCTCTTGGTGTCCGAGCCTTTTTCCTGACCGATCACCATGACGGGACGGCCGTTGAAACGGGCAAGACCCCCCATAACGGCGTGGTCGTCTGCAAAGCCGCGGTCGCCTGCAAGCGGGGTGAACTCGGTAAAGAGCGCGTCGATATAGTCTTTACAATGCGGGCGGTCGGGGTGACGCGCCACCTGGCATTTGCGCCAGGGTGTCAGCGAGCCGTAAAGCGTCTTGAGCATTTCCTCGGCTTTTTTGTCGAGAGCTTGAGCTTCTTTCTCGACGTCGGCCTCGGGGTTTTCGCGGGCCATCGCGCGAAGCTCTTCGGCTTTGCCTTCGATTTCAGCCAGCGGTTTTTCAAACTCGAGATAATTGGTCATAGGTCGCCTCACGCAAGATTACCCCGATATAAGTCGGCAAGAGGGGTCTTTGCAACTCGGCTTTCGGTCAACAAAAAAGGCGGACCGCTTTGGCCCGCCTTTCGATAGGGTGTGATCGGGTCTTATGCGCCCGCGATCATCTCGGCCTGACGGACGATAACCTCGGCCTGTTTGATCGAAGCGATGTCGACGAGACG
>JALRIK010000085.1:0-249 GCA_023255435.1 Marivivens sp. | reverse complement strand
CGTCTTCCATGGCGGCAAGGATTTCGCGGGCCTCGGCCACCTTGGCCTCGGACGGGGTAAACACCTCGTTGGCAAGGGCGATCTGCTTGGGGTGGATGGCCCATTTGCCGACCATGCCAAGCGTCGCGGAGCGTTTGGCCTGAGCGATGTAGCCTTCGTCATCCGAGAAGTCGCCGAACGGACCGTCCACAGGCAAGAGGCCGTGGGTGCGGCAGGCGGCGACGATGGCGGTCTGCGCCCAGTGCCACG
>JALRIK010000084.1 GCA_023255435.1 Marivivens sp. | reverse complement strand
CGCGCGACCTGATAGTTCAATTTCGATCGAAGGTCTTTCCGACGATTGGACCTTTGCGCCTCCCTCTCTTTCGCAGGTCGCTCTTGATCCTTTGCGTCTGAGTAAGGCCGTCGGTGGAAGTCTCTATCCTGATCACGTGATCTTTTGCGGGATTGCAGCCCAAACCGCCGAGCAACCGTTGCCAATTGGCGATACGCCGCCCTTCTTGCTCGTGCCTGGTCAGGGCGCGGCAATGCGATCAGATGCGAGCGCTGGCGCACGGGCGTTGGCGCAGTGCCTTGGTGATGTCCTTGCCCGCGTGCCTGAGAGTGCAAAGTTGAACTATTTGACCTTTGAACAAAACGCAGAGCTTCTTGATTGGGACGCCGAGAAATATAGGCAGGCTTTGAATGTCTGATCTGTTCCTCGGTCTTGATATTGGCACCTCTGGGGCTCGCGCTTTGGTTATCGACCGCAGCGGGAAAGTCCAAGCCGAGGCCAAGAGCCTCATGTCTGACCACGGCCCCGACCATCGAAGCCCTGCTGTATGGCTAGCCGCAGCCAAAACCGTCGTGCGCAAAGTGACCGCCGAGGTCGCTTCTGAGAACATTCGCTCAATGTCTGTTGATGGCACGTCGGGCACAATGCTGGCTGTTGACGCCAACGGTTCCGCCATCTCAAGCGGGATTATGTATAACGACACCTGCGAGGATGCGGATCTTCTTGCGCGGATTACAAACGCTTCGCCCGAAACAACAGCAGCGAGAGGAGCAACAAGCGGGCTTGCTCGCGCCGCACGGTTGAGTGTGGATTTTCGACCCTTCAAGGTGTTGCATCAGGCTGATTGGATCGCCGTCCAGTTCGGTGCGCCTATGATGACAGATGAGAATAACGCGCTCAAGACAGGCTATGATCCAATTCGCGGAGAATGGGCGCGCTGGGTCTCTGAATTAATCGATATCAACTTGCTGCCTGAAGTCGTTCCGGCGGGGCAGGTGATAGGATCGGTCGGTGCAAATGACTGCGGGCTTCCCAAGACCTGTCTAATCGTTTCAGGCACGACTGACGGCTGCGCGTCTTTCCTTGCAACGGGTGCAGACCAGTCAGGGGACGGCGTTTCCGCGCTGGGCACGACGCTGACGATAAAGTTGCTATCAGATAAACCCATTTTTGCCCCAGAATACGGGATATATAGCCACAAGGTTATTGGACTTTGGCTTGCTGGCGGCGCCTCTAACACCGGAGGCAATGTGCTCTTGTCAGAATTTGGTGATGCGGACCTAAGTGCGCTCTCTTCTGATATTGATCCCGAAACCGACACAGGCCTTGATTATTATCCTTTGTCTAAAGTCGGTGAGCGATTTCCAATCAATGATCCGTCGCTTGCGCCGCGGCTTGGCCCGCGACCGGCTCAGGACGCAGAGCACCTAAAGGCAGTTTTCGAAGGTATCGCGAATATCGAAGCGCTTGCTTACCGGCGGCTTGCGGAGCTGGGCGCGCCTCACCTCCGTTCTGTACGCACAGTCGGAGGCGGTGCATCGAACGCGATCTGGTCTCGCATTCGCGCGCGTCGCCTTGGCGTGGATTTGCCTGCGCCGCAATCCGGAGAGGCGGCTTATGGCGCTGCCGTTCTCGCAAGGGCAGCGGTATGAAATACGCTGCCCTTGCCGAAATTGCTCCGATGTTCGATGCCTTTTTGATCGACCAATTCGGCGTGCTACTCAATGGAGATACGGCATATCCCTGGGCGCCGAACGCACTCTCCAAACTCGCTGCACTTGGAAAACCTATTCTGCTCTTGTCGAACTCTGGTCGTCGAAGCGCGCCCAATGCGCAGCGACTTGATCAGTTTGGGTTCGCGCGTGACAGTTACATGATGGTGCTCTCGTCAGGTGAAGCGGCACATCGGTATTTCTCTATGCGGCTAGGCGATGAAATCCCGTGTGGGTCTAGCATTTGGGTTCACGGACGCGGGAATGACACGAGTGCCGTCGACGGACTTGGGCTTACGCTTGTCGAGGACGCAGACGAGGCGGAGTTTATCATTATCGCAGGTAGCAAAGGTGATGAGTTATCGCTTGATGACTACCGCGATATGCTGATTGGCGCGGCGGAACGTGGTGCTCAGGCCTTTTGTATCAATCCTGATATGAAAATGCTTACAAAGGTTGGTCAACGATTTGGTGCGGGCCGTATTGCGACGCTGTATGAGGAGCTTGGCGGACCGGTGCATTGGATAGGCAAGCCGTATCCGTTAATCTACGAAATCGCCAAAGACATCCTCAAAATGCCGCAAGCGGCTCGCGTCTTGTGTATCGGCGATAGCCCCGATCATGACATCCAAGGTGGCCTTCGCGCGGGCTTTGAGACTGCACTGGTTCGAACCGGACTTTATGCCGACTTATCCGATGGCGAAGTCGTAGAGCGATGTAGCTCCATCGGTGCAATGCCCAACTATGTAATTCCTAGCTTTGATATGTGAGGCCAAAATGGCTTTGACGCTTTCGCTAAATACAAATCCTCTGGTTAACCGTTTTGCTGATCCTGATGATCTGATCGACACCGTCGCGCAAAAGATCAGAATTAGGGATCTTCAATTGACGCATGAGTTCATTAACCCGAGTTGGCCCGCGCCGGTTATTCGCCGAATGACCCGCCAAATGCAGTCCGCCCTTGGGCGCACAGGTGTTCGCGTGACTTCTGGAATGACGGGCCCATATGGTCGTCTCAATCACTTCGGGCACCCAGATCGCGATGTGCGTCGGTATTATGTAGACTGGTTCAAAACATTTGCCGACATTATCGCCGATCTTGGTGGCACGTCTGTCGGAACGCAGTTTGCTATTTTCACCTATGCGGACTTCGATGATCCAAAACGCCGTGAAGCACTCATCCAGATTGCAATCGACTGTTGGGCCGAGGTTGCAGAACATGCCAAGTCTGCTGGGCTGAAATATGTCTTTTGGGAACCAATGAGCATTGGGCGCGAATTTGGAGAAACAATTGCGGCTTGCCTGTCGCTTCAGGATCGCTTGACCGCCGCGAATATGGCGGTGCCTATGTGGATGATGGCCGACATCGACCATGGCGATGTCTCAAGCTCAAATCCTGACGATTTTGATCCCTATGCTTGGGCGCGTGCAGCCCCAAAGGTAAGCCCAATTATTCATATAAAACAGTCACTTATGGATAAAGGTGGGCATCGCCCATTTACCGCCGAATTCAACGCAAAAGGTCGCATTCATCCTGCGCCCCTTCTCGAAGCCTTTGCCAAGGGCGGCGCGGTGGATAACGAAATATGCCTTGAGCTTTCGTTTAAAGAACGAGAACCAAACGACCGCGAGGTGATCCCTCAGATCGCAGAGAGCGTCGCGTTTTGGGCGCCACATATCGACAGCGGGGTCGATGATCTGAATATTTGAGGTGCGCTTCTTTTGATCAATCAGGGGCAAGCGTTTCCGAAAGTGTCGTGGAAAAGTTTGATTTTGTCGCGGCTTGTCGGATAGAACAGTGACATTTTGCACTAAATCGGTGTAGAGCACTCGCGCGGGCGCTTTTAGAAGTGCGTGTTTGAGTTAGACTTCAAAGCGTTTGGGGGCAAATCGAATTTCACGAAAACTTTGTGATAGGTCCGACCAAGGAAAGGGAAACTTGGCGTTCAGCCTATTTATGCAAGAGATCTCGCTCAGATTGAAGATGCTCAATGCGCACTCCCCATATGACTATATCTGCAAAAGCTGGATGTCATAACGAGATCTGAAGACTTAATTGAGCGACAAACGGAGACGAGTTCGAATTAGTCTGACAGCACCGCCATTTTTCCCTTTTCAGTACAGAGTTTCTCAAACCTGCAGTGTGCGGTGCTCTGTATGAGCATCAGGAAAATGTCTCATTCAGTCCCACATTTTCAAGAATTTGGGGTATCTTCTGTTTGACCTTGAAGAACCCTGCAGTGGCATAAGGCCAGATCGCTTTGTCCCAGGGCCGTTGCAATTCGCAGAGCGCGATCCCTGCTTTGGCCAAAGCGCGCTCCGCTTGGTCCAACCAGTCGCGCAGCGGGCCGCGTGTGATGAAGGGGGTTACGATTTGCGTGGCGCCTGCCTCTTTGGCCCAACGAACGAGGGCTGCCGGATCTGTCGCGGTCAGCTTGACCGGCGCAATCCCGAGACGGGCCGCTGCGTCTTCGAGTGCACCGCTCTCGAACTCAAGCACGAGATCCGAAACAGGCAGCGGTGAGCGCAAATTGCCCGACCGAAGTGTGGCGGCCGTTCGAATATCCAAGGCCGAAAGATCGAAGTCCTCGATCCTGCAATCTTCGTCGGTGATCAGCAGAGCAGTCGGCTTGCCCGCCTTTGGAGAGTTCGGTGTTCGAAGGGGTTGAACGCTTGGAAGCCCGTCGGGTTCTGTTGCTTCCAGACCCTGTGTGACCTCCGCTAGATCACGCTGGCGCGGATCGAAGCGCCCAGCAGTAAAGGCCGCGATGTTTTGCGCGGTCGCAGGGTAGGGTTTGCCGCGGGTGTGTAATCCAGCAACCCAGCGCCATCCAAGCATGTTCGATGCGGCGTCGCCGTCGAGAAGGTGGCGATAGAAGAAGTCTGCACCGACCCTCCAAGGAAGTCCGAGTGTGAAAATCCAGATGGAGGCAAACCACATACGGGCATGGTTGTGCAGATACCCTGTGTCGACAAGCTCGCTTGCCCAAGCGTCAAAATAGGGAAGACCGGTTTGTCCTTCCATCGCACGGCTTACATCGCGTTTGAGACGACGGTCTAAATCTATGGCGTTCAGATCGGCTTCCAAGCCATTGTGATAGCTGACCCAAATCTGCGGGCGGTGTTCGAGCCAGCCCTTGAAGTAGCCCCGCCAGATGACTTCTTGGACGAACTTTTCGGCATCGATTGGGCCATGGGCCGCGAGTGCTGCGGCGACGGCTTCTTCTTCGAGCACCAGTCGACGACGGATATAAGGAGAAAGGACCGACACCTCTTTGTGCTGACCGGGGCCATGATCGGTATTGCGTCCATTTGCATAGCGCCGCCCCATTCGGGGTGTGAATGCAGCAAGTATCTCTTCGCCTGCGGCTCGGGTCGGGATCATCGTATTCATCTTGCCCACATCGTTCTTGACGATGCTGGAGCTAAGGCGCTTCCGCGCAGTTTCAACTCTCGTCAATACTGCGCGGCTTTTTCATTTCAGGGCCGTCCTCGGGAAAGGATTAGGCTCCGAGGGCTTGGTGAGTGATTAGTCGTCGTCGTCATCGTGCCCACGGTCGTCATCCCCGTGGTCGTCGTCACCATCGTCGTCGTCATGATCGTTGTCGCTGCTTTCATAGTGATCATTATCCGAGCTGGTTTCGGAAGAGTGATCGTCGCTTTCTGGGCTATTGCTCTCGCCGAATTCATAGCGGTCGTGGCCGTCGTCGCCATTGTCATCATCGGCGTGATTGCTCTCTTGATACTCCGAGCGGGTTTCGGTGCGGTCGTCATCGTCATTCGCTTCAGAGGCATCATCGTCATTCTCGCGATACTCTTCGCGCACGGTTGCTTGGGTTTGGGTGATGCTCTGAACGTTTTGGCTATAGTCGGTTTCGCTTTCGATCTGGGCGCGCTCGCTCACAATTGCTCCGTCGGAATTCGACAGTTGAAGTTCGAGCTTGGTGTAATTCGGACCATAAGCCTCGATCTGCGTGCGGAACAGGCCACGAGAGACTTCGAAATGGGTATAGCCCTGTGCGAAAAGCTCTTGGATTTTCGCTTCGACAAAATCCTGAGCGAATGCAGGGGTCGTCAACATCACGAATGAGAACAGCGCGGAGGTCAATTTCAGTTTTGTCATCTTCTTACCTTTCGGGTCATATGCCATATTGGGGCCGAGGTCTGACGCATTCGGCATCTTGCTCGGTGATGGGTTGAAGATGACCTCGCTACTCCAAACTCTCCATAGGACTAAGGCTTGTATCGGGGCTATTGCGGGCGCATAATCCAAAGTCGTATGCGTTGCCAAGGTTCTGAAAATATGAGAATAAATCAGGTTTGGTCGAAATCGGACCATCGTCCTATGAGCCGAAACGCCGTTTTTGCCGGCATGGGTATACTTTTGAGTTCCATGGCCTTCTTCGGGTTTGATGTCGTTTCCGACATTTCTGCACACGTTCTTGGCGGGCTATCTTACACGCGCTCGGATCTCGTCCATCTTGTGTTCGAAGTCCTGGCGGTGGCGGGTTTGGGCTATGCCGTCGTCACACTCAGAGCCTATCACCTCCTGCTTCGGGCCGAGGCAGAGGCGACGAAAGACACCATCCAGATGTTGCGGGGAAACTTTGACGAGGTGCTGCAAAACAAGTTTGAGGATTGGGGTCTTACCATTGCAGAGCGCGATGTGACCCTTTTGATCATTCGCGGGCTCAGCGTTGCCGAGATCGCTTCTGCGCGGAGCACCGCACAGGGAACCATCAAGACGCAATCGACCTCGATCTTCAGGAAGATCGGTGTCCGTTCGAAGACCGAACTCATGAGTGTGATCATCGACGAATTCCTCGACGGTAAGCCTGCGTCCTGATCGTAGACTTTGGCGCTCGGCATCCGTTTGCGATGTGCGGCTATGCACCAAGAAGAAGTCGACTTGTCTGCGACGGCGCGAGCCGCCAAAGGAGCCGCAGCAAACGGGTTTGACCGACCCATGTTTCGGTTTGTCTTCTTCTCAGGCCATTTAGGATCGCGCTGGCGGCAGCTTCAGCCGAAATCTTGCTGCGTCCTCTGCCTTTGGTCATGTCGGTGTCGACCAACGGCAAATATGTTTCGTTCACCAATAAATCGGTCAATCCGCGCGTGGAGCCGCGAAGCGACACTGTTGCGTTCCTGAGCGCGGCTTTTGCCGCGCAATAAGCAGGTGCCGACACTTTCGGAGCAAGGGCCAAGGCACTGTTGATATTGCAGATAAAACCATCCTCGGCGTTTTTGATCACCTGTAGGAGGCCGTAACTCAGGTGCATCGGAGCGAGGAGATCGACTTGGATCTCGGCGGCAAAGCCCGCCGCTATTTCTTCGAGCGAAAGGGACGCCCAATCCTTCTCGGTCTGGATGGCCGCGTTGTTGATTAGCCCGCGCGGGCGCAGCTCGATCAGATCATGGATCAAGCGCATGACGGCATCGCGGTCCGCAAGATCACAGGCGATGAACCGGAAACGGTCCGAAGCGTGAATTTTCGGACAGTGCCTCGCGACGCCGATAACGCTCTGCCCCGAAGCGATCAGTTGGCGGGTCAGTTCCAAGCCGACACCGCGGCTCGCGCCCGTGACGATAATGGGACGGGCTTCAAGCATCGTGGAGACTTTCTTCATAGCTTTGCCAGCCATTCTCGATCGAGGGAAGGATGGCCACGAGGTCAAAGTAAGGTTCGGCAAAGAGCGGCGTGTCCCGAAGCCTCTCGATCACCGCATGAAGGCTGCGGGGGGATGGCACCGAAAGCATCCAGATGTCCGAACAAAACGCGCTGAACGCTTCGCAGTCGAATTGTCTTACATGCACCTCTGCGTCCGTGGGTATCGCTTGTGCACCAAGTGTGCGGCGATCCTCGCGGGACAAAGCCAGCCAAGAAGGGCGAGCTTGGACAAGTAGAAAAACGCTCAAGGCGTGGGGGTCCGAAGGGGTTGGCATCGGTATTCCTTTTCAGTGGTTCTTGAAGCGATCTTGGCTATATTCGAGTAAAAGCTCATATTTTGATACTCGCATTGGAGAAGGCTTTGCCGCGCGCTTTTGAAACCCCGCCCGAGCCCCGTAAAACACCGCGCCAAAGCCGTGCGATTGCCACCTGTGACGCCATCGTCGAGGCGACGGCTCGCATTTTGGAAGAGCTTCCAACGACGGCTCTTAACACCAACCGGATCGCTGAGCGTGCAGGGGTCAGCGTCGGAACGCTCTATCAATATTTCCCCGACAAAGAGACGATCCTTGTTGCTTTGATCCGTCGGGAACGGAAATTGCTGCTCGATCGGCTGCGCGCCATTCCCGAAGGGTCCCCGCATCCGCTCGCGGCGCTCATCAAGGTTGGGATCGAACATCAGTTCGCACGGCCGAACCTCGCGCTTGCGCTTGAAAGGATCGAAAGCACCTTGGCGCTCGACGCCGAAGCTATGCGCCTTGCCGAGGAAACCGCGCAGCGGTCGGCGGAGCTTCTTTCCGATCAGTTCGGAGATTGCGACCAAACCGACTTTCTGACCGCAGTTCTGATCTCTCGTGCATTGATCAATGCTGCAGCCGAGGGGGTGCTCCCGCAGCATGACCTTGAGGAGCGTGTCGAGCGTGCTGTCCTCGGGTATCTGCACCCATGCGTAGACGCGGACGGACCACAAAGTTGATTGTGGCAGAGACCGATGCTCTGGCGCATACTGACTGTATTCGACCAGTCGTGGAGCCTTCACCGATGACCCAATCCTTTGACCGACTTGTCGAACGGCAAATTCAAAAGGCCCTTGCCGAGGGAAAACTCCAAGGCTTGGAGGGGGAAGGTAAGCCTTTGCCTGATCGTTCGAGTGAGGCTTTTGTCGATATGGCGACCGCTGTCGCCTCTCGGATCATGGCCGAAGCGGGCGCTTTGCCAGAGGAATTCAAGATCAAAAAACTGCTTGAGGCGGCAAAGCAGAGTTACCGCGATGCTCAAGGGGATGACGCCAAACGTGTCGCCATGGCTCTGATCGCGGATTTGCAACAGCGATACAACATTGCGGTCGAAGCGCGGCGGCGCTTCATGGGGTCTTGAGCTATCCGCCTTAGTCTTCGCCGATGATCGCCCGTGCTGCGTCGCGCCCCGAAAGAAGCGCGCCGTGTGCCGTTCCAAAGTATTCGGCAGAGGTGGCCTCGCCCGCAAAACAAATCTGTCCGTCCCAGTCCACTCCCGCCAAATTGCGGCGGGTATCTGGCCCTGTGCCGACGGCATTGAAGCTATAGCTCCCGAGTGAATAGGGGTCTTGTCCCCATCGCGAGACCTGCGCGGCGATCGGGGCGGGGAAGCCGGATCCGAACATGGAGCGCAGTGCTTCCCATGCGGCGGCGACGGTCGCGCGATCATCCAAACCTTCGATGTCCGAAGCGGCCTCGGCGGCATTGAACCCGAGGAGCACGGGTGCCCCGAGAGATCGGGCGAGCGAGACCCATTCGCCCCAATACCCGCCTTCAGGGCCGAGCCAACCGATCCAGTCCACGTCGTCAGGCCAATGCACACGCTCGAACCGGAGCCAGCATTTGTTTAGCAGGCCCATACGCAATCCTTGGATTGCCGCCTCCCGCTCGGGCGCCAAGGGGTCGGCAAAGCGAACCCGTCCCGATTGAAGCACTCCGAGCGGGAGCGTGCAGATCACCTTTTGTGCGTCAATTGTTGTTCCATCGCTCAGACGAACCGATCCCGCCGCAATTTCGGACACCTCCGACGAGAGGCGAATATCGAGCCCTTTGGCCAGATGGGTTGTGATCTGATCATATCCGTTTGGAAATAGCATGTCCTCGCCGCTGAAGACCTCGGCTTCTTGGCCATACCACGCCGATAATTGATGCGCAGGGCCTCCGTATTCCTGTTCTAGCGTGCTGTTGACAAGATAATCGACGAGACGCTTCACATCCTGTGGGGCGGCCTTCCAAGCGGGAGAGGCTTCGAGCGCCGCTCGCACGGATATATCGCTGTCCAGACGTTCCGCCGCCTTGAGCGCGTTACCTAGGATTAGTTCAGCGGCACGCATATCGGGGCGGATTTCTCCTCCTTTCTGACCCAAGAGGATTGCAGCCTCGTAGCTCGTGGCGACGACCTTGGCGCTAGCTTCGCGCGCGAGCTCGGTTATCGGATTTCCACGGCTGCCATGAATCCAGCTCGCGCCCATATCGAGGGGCAACTTGGGCCAAAGCCGCGAAGTGTGGATGCGCCCTCCGATCCGCGAACGTGCTTCGAGAAGGGTGACGTCGTGCCCCTCATCTTGCAGGCTGCGCGCGGCTGACAATCCGGCAAGTCCCGCGCCAATGATCACGATGCTTTGCTTTTCTTTGGCGGAAAGACCATGGGCGAAAGGGGCCAAAGCGCCAACGGCTCCGAGACCTTTGAGCAGATTGCGCCTGACCCTGAAGTTGCCCATGTTCAAAACCCTGAATGGAATGAGAGTAACACCTGTCGGAAAATCTTCCGCCGTCACAGCCTAGCGCAGTTCGCCCCTTGGTGGAACGCACCGACTCGTGGTTCGACTTTATCCGTGCCGCAATAAATCCTGCGCCTCGCGCCTAAGAATATCGGCGAGCACCTCGCTTCCGGGACGCGGTTCGGGAAGTGGGGGTTGGATCAGGGCAATGTCTCGGGTCGCGGCGGGGTCCTCGAGCGCATGGAGGCTCACATCAGGATTGCGACGCATTTCGGTGGCTGCATAAATGCTGGGGAGCACAGCGATCCCAGCGCCTGTCGCGGCCATCAGGCGGATGGCATCGAGACTCGTTCCTTCGTATTCGTCAGAGACGCGGCCGCCAGCACGCGCGGCAAGTCCCGCCACAATATGCGAAAGGCGGTGGGTCGATCCAAGGGTGAGGAGAGTTTGCCCTTTGAGGTCTCCCAAGGCGAGGGGGCGCCCAAGTCGCAAGAGCGGATGGTCTAGTGAAAGCGCAACCCAAAGCCGCTCGGTAAAGAGCGGCGCGATCCGCGATCCGGGATGGTCTTCGGGGGTCGAGATGATCATATCGAGCCTGCCGCTCCGCAATCCTTCGTCAAGATCACGTGTGCTCTCTTCGCGAACGATAAGTCGGAAACTTGGGTGTTCCTCGTGCAATCGTCGCACAACGCCGGGGAGGAGATAGGGACCTATAGACGGCAAAACCCCAAGCCGCAACCGACCTTGAAAGATACCCCCGCCGCGCGCCGCAGCCCGCAAGTCTTGGAGTTCATGAAGAATTTGCCGCGCGCGCCGCACGATCTCTTCGCCGACGGGCGTGATTTTGGCCCCCGCGCGTCCGCGAATGAAAAGAGTTGTGTCAAGGTCCGCCTCGACCTCGGCCAACTGCGCCGAAAGGCTGGGTTGGCTGACGTTGAGTTGCGCGGCAGCAAGCCCGATCTGGCCGGTTTCGGCGACGGCAACGATATACTCAAGTTGGCGAAGGGTGGGGCGCATTATAGCCTCAAGCTATCTAAATGATAGCTATGTTATATTTGAAATTATGTTTGGTTCAACGGATATCGCGTCACGAATTGACCGTGATCCGGCTTCTAAAGCCCCCAATCCGAAAGAAAGTGCCATGGATCTCTCGCTTGCTTCGCTCGCGTCCAACCTGCTTGCGCCCACCATCTTGTTTTTCATTCTCGGCCTGATTGCGGCAATTGCACGCAGCGACCTTTCGATCCCTGCGGGTGCAGCCAAGATTATGTCGATCTATCTTCTCATGGCGATCGGGTTCAAAGGCGGCGCTGCGGTCGCCAAAAGCGGGATCGACGCCCAACTTGTCGCCTCACTCTTTGCAGGAATGGTGCTTTCGTTTGTTCTGCCCTTTGCGGCCTATGGACTGCTGAGGCTCATGACGCGGCTTGACGGCTTGAATGCAGCCGCTGTCGCGGGGCACTATGGTTCGATCTCGATTGTGACCTTCGTCACCGCTGTGAGCCTCCTTGAAGCGCGGGGGATTGCGTCCGAAGGTTATCTCGTGGCCGTTGCTGCGGTGATGGAGGTTCCAGCGATCATCTCGGCGCTTTGGATTGCGGCACGGATGGGCGGTGTCTCGGTTGTTGATAGCTCGCTTTGGCGGCACATCCTCGGCAACGGGTCCATCGTCTTGCTGATCGGGTCGTTCAGCATCGGTGCGATCACGGGTGAAAAGGGTCTAGCAGACATGCATCCCTTTATCGTCGTGCCCTTTACCGGTGTTCTTGCGGTGTTTCTTCTGGATATGGGGCTTTCGGCCGGTCGGAGCCTGATGGCGAACCGCAAGGACATTACGAGCGGTTTGCTGGCGTTTGGCTGCGCTATGCCGATGGTTGGGAGCCTTTTGGGTCTTGCGGCGGCGGCGCTCGTCGGGCTATCGACGGGTGGCACGTTCCTCCTGATGGTGCTCAGTGCCTCGGCATCCTATATCGCCGTGCCTGCCGCGATCCGCCTTGCTCTTCCGCAAGCGAAATCAGGGATATATCTGACGCTCGCCTTGGGCGTGACCTTTCCCTTCAACCTGACCTTTGGCATGCCGCTATATTATTTGCTGGCAAGTTGGGTCTGAGGTCTAAGCGTTCCGTCGCTCTATGTCTTCTCGGCCATAGCGAGGACAATCGACTTGAGGAGCGCAAAGGCATTCGTGCTGTCGATGCGCTCCTTCGATTGGAGATCATCAAGGCCGATATAGGCGCCATAGGCCAGTTCCGAGAGCACTTTGCCCTCTAGTCCGAGGTCGTCGAAAAGGGCTTTGAGAAACCCCAACCGAAGCGCGTCGAGGTCGGCCAAGGCCGCCGCAACATCCTTATCCGTCAACGCCCAAGCCCGCATCGCAGGTTCGATCTTTCGTCCGCCATAGTCGGGCGGTGGGGGGCGGGTCGCATTGGAAAACAGAGCCTCAAGCTT
>JALRIK010000083.1 GCA_023255435.1 Marivivens sp. | reverse complement strand
ACCGTTCAAGAAGGTGTTCTCGACCGTCGCCGCGCCGTCGGCAAGCTTGTGAACCTTTCCGACACACTCGTGCACCAGCCGCTTTTCGGCAAATCCGGCATCGGCCACACCCGCTGGGCAACCCATGGTGCAGCTTCGGTCAAGAACGCGCACCCACACCGTGCGGGCAAAGTGGCCGTGGTCCATAACGGTATCATCGAGAATTTCCGCGAGCTGCGCGCGTTTCTTGCCGAAAACGGCATCGGTTACGAGACGGATACCGATACGGAAACCGTCGCGCTCCTGACCGAATATTACCTGCGTCAGGGCAACGCCCCAGTCGAAGCCGCTAAACAAACCATTGCCCGTCTTGAGGGAGCCTATGCGCTTTGCTTCCTGTTCGAGGGCGAAGAAGACCTGCTCGTGGCGGCGCGCAAAGGCTCCCCTCTCGCCATCGGTCACGGCAAGGGCGAGATGTTCGTCGGCTCGGACGCAATCGCGCTTGCACCGATGACCAACCAGATCACCTATCTCGAAGAAGGTGATTGCGCCGTCATCACCCGCACCTCGCTCGAGATCGTCGACATTAACGGCACCATTGCAAACCGCGAAGTGCGTAAGGTCCAGATCGACGCCGCCACCATCGATAAGGGCGGCTACAAACACTACATGGCCAAGGAAATCGCGGAGCAACCGACCGTGACCACCAACGCCATGCATCATTATATTGATGGCGCGACCATCAAGCTCCCCGCCCCCGGCGTTGATTTCACCAAGATCGAGCGGTTGACCATGGTCGCTTGCGGCACTGCCTATTACGCCTGTGTCGTGGCGAAATACTGGTTCGAGCAGATCGCTGGCATCCCCGTCGACGTCGATGTCGCCTCGGAATTCCGCTATCGCGAACCGCCGATTTCCAAAGGCACAGCCGCGCTCTTCGTGAGCCAGTCGGGCGAAACCGCCGACACACTCGCCGCGCTTCGTTATTGCCGTGCACATGCCGACAGCATCCTGTCGGTCGTCAACGTCCCCGAAAGCTCGATCGCCCGCGAAAGCGACCTTGCCATGCTCATCCATGCAGGCACCGAAATCGGCGTGGCATCGACCAAGGCGTTCACGTGTCAGCTGACAACTCTGGCCATTCTCGTGCTTGAAGCTGCTGCGCAAAAGGGTCGCCTGACGCCAGATGAAGTGGCGCAGCGTCTTGATGATCTGCGCGCGCTCCCAGGTATCCTGAACATCGCGCTCGGCATCGAAAGCGCCTGTGAGGCGGTGTCTCACAAGCTTGCCGAGGCCCGTGATATTCTCTTCCTCGGTCGCGGCCAGATGTATCCGATTGCCATGGAAGGCGCATTGAAACTCAAGGAAATCAGCTACATCCACGCCGAAGCCTATGCCTCGGGCGAGCTCAAGCACGGGCCCATCGCTCTCGTGGACCAGAACGTCCCCGTGATCGTCATGGCCCCGCGCGACGCTCTGTTCGAAAAGACCGTGTCCAACATGCAAGAGGTCATGGCCCGCGGAGGCAAGGTGCTTTTGGTCTCGGACAAGAAAGGCATCGCAGAAGCTGGCGAAGGCACTTGGGAGACGCTCGCCATGCCCGAGGTGCCCGACATGCTTGCGCCAATCCTCTACGCGATACCCGCGCAGCTCATCGCCTATTACACCGCTGTTGCCAAAGGCACGGACGTGGACCAACCGCGAAACCTCGCGAAATCAGTAACGGTGGAATAATGGCCAAACAGTTCCCTGCCTTTTCCGACGATCACCGCAGTTTTATCACGGCTCAGCACATCTTTTTTGTTGCGACTGCAGCCAATGACGGCCGCGTGAACCTCTCGCCAAAGGGTGGGGACTCGCTTCGTGTGACGGGCGACACTCAACTTGTTTGGCGCAATATCACAGGAAGCGGCAACGAAACGGCTGGCCACCTTCTCGAGAATACGCGCATGACCGTCATGTGGTGCGGCTTTGAAACGCGCCCGCTGATCCTTCGGGCCTATGGAACGGCCCGCGCCGTGCATGACGGGGATGCGGATTGGGCCGCGCTCGATGCGCTTTTTCCCGCCCACGATGGGGCGCGCAATATCTTTGTAATGGATGTCGATCTGGTCCAGACCTCATGCGGGTATCAGGTGCCCTATTTCGATTTCAAAGAAGAACGCGCCACGCTCGACACTTGGACCGAAACCAAGGGCCGCGACGGGATCAAAGCCTATTGGGCCGAGAAAAACACCAAAACGATCGATGGAAAGCCGACAGGGATCGAGGATTATTTATGAGCTGGCCTACCCCTGTCACGCTTGAGGGAAAGCACGTTCACCTTTGCCCTCTGAGCCAAGACCACGCCGTTGATCTGGCCGAAGCCTCTGCGGACGGCGACCTGTCGCGGCTTTGGTATACGAGCGTCCCTTCGCCCGAAGACGTCCCTGCTGAAATCGAGCGTCGTCTTGGACTTCAGGCGACCGGCTCTATGCTCCCCTTTGCGATTTGCACCCCCGATGGCAAGGCTGTGGGCATGACCACCTATATGAACATTGATGCCGAGACCAAACGCGTCGAGATCGGGTCCACGTGGTTTCGCAAATCCGTCCAGCGAAGCCCTCTCAACACCGAAGCAAAGCGTCTTCTCCTCGCCCATGCTTTCGAAACTTTGGGCTGCATTGCGGTGGAATTCCGCACCCACTTTATGAACCATCAGAGCCGCGCCGCCATTGAGCGCTTGGGCGCGAAAATGGACGGCGTTTTGCGCTCTCATATGGTCATGGCGGACGGATCGCTGCGCGACACGGTTGTCTATTCGATCATCGCAAGCGAATGGCCCGCCGTTCGCGCCCATCTGACATGGAAACTGGAGCAACCTCGGTGAACATTGATCTTGCGCTTTCTGCTCTCGAGGCAATCGCCGACGTGGAAAAGGCACCCGAGCTTCTTGCTTATCACAAAGTCGAGCGCCCCTATCTCGGCGTGAGCAATCCCCAGATCGACGATCTGACCAAAGAATGGCGCGCGGCATGCACGCTCGAGGAACGCCTAGCGCTCGCTTCCGCACTCTGGGAGACCAACATCCATGAGGCACGCATCGCAGCGGCGAAACTCCTAACTCAGGCGCGTATCCGCCCCGAGGACACGGCCGCATGGGAGCTGATCAAATCTTGGGTGCCCGATTTCGATGCCTGGGCGATTGCGGATCATGTCGCCATCGCGGGTCAAAAGCGCCTGAGCGCTGATCCGACGCGATTGGACGAAATTGAACCCTGGACTGTCTCGCCCCATATGTGGTCGCGCCGCGCGGTGCTTGTGATGACGCTTCCTTGGACCAAGATCACCCACCCAAAGCCCGAAGAGATCGCGGCGCGCGAGCGTATCTTGTCTTGGGCGGCAGGCTATGTAGACGACCGCGAGTGGTTCATTCAAAAGGCCATCGGTTGGTGGCTGCGGGATTTGGGCAAGCGCGACCCCGAGCGGGTCAAAGCCTTTATCGCGGACTATGGACCGCGGATGAAAGCCTTTGCACGCAAAGAAGCACTGCGTCAGCTCAAGGACTAACCCCCTGAAAAGACAGTGAGTTCGATGATCCCAGTGAGCGGAGCATCGAGAAGCCGCATCGCGGCAAGGCTGATCTGGCTCCCTGATCCTTCTGCTCCGCCCGAGGGGCGCAGCTCAAGGTTCACCGACGCCCCCTTATAGAGCACGCGTCCCATGACCAGCTTGTCCACAAGCGGCGTCTTGAGCCAAATCCCTGGATCGGCAGGCGATCCGAGCGTGGCCAAAGTCGTTCCAAGTTCGGCTTCCGCATTCACAGGTTTGGCCAGCGCGGCCTCTCTGTCCTCTTGGCTTGTGGTGTCGAATTCGGCGGCGGTGCGCGCGGATTTCGGCGGCTCGGGCGCGGGCGTGGGGTCGAGCGTTTGCATCGAAACCGCCTCGGGTGCCGCAAAGACCGGTGCAGCGCCCTCGCTTGGGCCGAACCGAGACAGCGAAGGTGACGAACAGGCCGCTAGCAAAGGCGCCACAATCAAAAGAGGTATGAGCGAGATGTGTTTCATACTTACACGCTACTTTGGTGCGAAACCTCTGGCAACTCTCCGAATGGCCCTTGCCGAAGTGCAGAGCGACTCCTAGGTTCGATCTATGACCCCAACTCTGGTTGATCCTTTTCAGCGGGCCATCCGCTATCTTCGCGTCTCGGTGACGGACCGCTGCGATTTCCGCTGCGTCTATTGCATGTCCGAGAATATGACGTTCCTTCCCAAAAAGGACCTTCTGACGCTTGAGGAACTGGATCGCCTGTGCTCGGCTTTCGTCAATCTCGGCGTTGAAAAACTTCGGATTACGGGCGGTGAACCTCTGGTCCGGCGCGATATCATGACGTTCTTCCGCTCGATGTCCCGACATCTTGAGAGCGGGGCGCTCAAGGAGCTGACCGTCACCACGAACGGCTCGCAACTTGCCAAATATGCCCAAGACCTCGCCTCTGCGGGGGTGCGCCGTATCAACGTTTCCCTTGATACGCTGGACGAGCAGAAGTTCGCCGACATCACCCGTTGGGGCCGTCTTCCGCAAGTTCTCAAAGGGATCGACGCCGCGCAGGACGCGGGGCTTCGGGTGAAAATCAACACCGTTGCGCTCAAGGGGTTCAACGAAGACGAGCTCTTCTCGCTTACTGAATGGTGCGCAAGCCGCGATCTGGACCTGACCTTTATCGAGGTCATGCCGATGGGCGACATCGGCAACGAGGACCGTCTCGGGCAATATTGGGCGCTCTCGGACCTGCGCGCCCGCCTTGCGGAACGCTACACAGTTCGGGACACGGACGAGCGATCTGGCGGCCCTGCCCGCTATGTCAGGCTTGAGGAAACGGGACAAAAGATCGGATTTATTACGCCGCTCACCCATAATTTCTGCGAAAGCTGTAACCGTGTGCGGATTACCTGCACAGGCGAGATTTATACCTGCCTCGGTCAGGAGGGGCATTCGGACCTCCGCGCGCCGCTCCGCGCCTCGGAAGATCCCGCCCATATCGAGGACGCCATCCGCCGCGCCATAGCGCTCAAGCCCAAGGGCCACGACTTCGATTATTCGCGTCAGGATGTTCAGGGCAAGATGAGCCGCCACATGTCCCACACGGGCGGCTGATCCCTGCTTAGGCCTGTTCGATCGGCATCCGTTCTTCGGCAAGTCCCACCCACCAGCTTGAACCGGCAGGGATAACCTCGTCGTTGAAGTTGTATTCGGGATGATGGACCATCGCCGTATCGCCGTTCCCAACAAGGATATAAGCCCCCGGACGCTCTTCGAGCATATAGGCAAAATCTTCGCCGCCCATGATCATAGGGGCTTCGGCGCAACCGCCCGACACTTTGGTTGCGACATGGGCCGCAAATTCCGTCTGTTCGGGATGGTTCACCATGACAGGATAGCCGTGGAAGTAATTCACTTCGGCTTCACCACCAAAGGCAAGCGCCGTGGTCCGTGCGAGGGCGGTCAAACGCTCTTCGGCAAACTTTCGCGTCTCTTTGGTCATCGCGCGCACTGTGCCTTTGATGGTCACATGCTGCGGGATGACGTTGAACGCGGTCGAGCTGCTTTCGATCGAAGTCACGGAAACCACTACTTGATCCACGGGATCGACATTGCGGCTGGCAATCGTCTGGAGAGCGGTCACGATCTGTGCCGACATGACGATCGGATCGACCGTGTCATGCGGTTTCGCTGCATGGCCGCCCCGCCCCTTGATCACGATCTTGAACTGATCGGTAGAGGCGAAAAATGACCCTGCGCGAATGGCAAAAGTGCCCATAGGCACCCCAGGCCAATTGTGCATCCCATACACTTCCTGAATGCCGAAGCGATCCATTAGGCCATCGGCGCACATCTCACGCCCTCCGCCGCCACCCTCTTCTGCGGGCTGGAAGATCACCACGACCATGCCGTTGAACTGACGGGTGTCGCAAAGATACTGCGCCGCCCCCAAAAGCATCGCCGTATGCCCGTCATGACCGCACGCATGCATTGCCCCCGGCGTTTTGGACGCATAGGGAAGACCGGTTTCCTCGTGAATGGGGAGCGCGTCCATATCTGCACGCAGACCGATCACGGCCCCCTTGGTATCGGTTTTCCCCTTGATGACGCCGACTACGCCCGTGCGTCCAAGACCCGTGACGACCTCGTCACAGCCAAAAGCGCGCAGACGCTCTTCTACGAAGGCAGCCGTTTTGTGCACCTCAAAGAGAATCTCGGGGTTCTCGTGCAAATGCCGACGCCACCCCGCAATCTCGGGAAGTCGTTCGGCAAAGCTGTTCTTGATCGGCATGGGTGCTCCTCGGAGTTTATGGAATGCGTGCAGTCTCACGCATCCCACGCCAAGGAGCAAGAGCACCTATTCCATATGTTTATGTATGCGTCTGAGCATCAGCCAGACCGCAAGAACGACCAAAGGCGTGGCCGCAGCCGCGATATAATACTTGGGAATATCAAAGGCCTTCTCGATCGGACCCAGCATATAGAGCACAAGGTTGAGCGCATAGTAGCTGATCGCGACGACCGATAGACCCTCAACTGTCTTCTGGAGCCTGAGCTGAAGATCGGAGCGACGGTCCATGCTGGTGAGAAGCGCTTGGTTCTGGGCAGAGCGTTCAACGTCGACCCGCGTCCGTAGCAAATCGCCTGCACGGATCGCCCGATCAGACATGGCTTTGAGCCGCACTTCCGAGGATTTGACCGTGCGCATTGCGGGGTCATAACGGCGGAGCATGAACTCGGCAAAAGTTTGTCGCCCTTCGAACCGCTCTTCACGGAGCACTTCGATCCGCTGGTTTACGATCAATTCATAGGCCGTCGTTGCCCCGAACCGAAAGCTCGAACGCGCAATCAACCCTTCGAGTTGGGCCGAGACTTCGAGCAGTTGATGTAGTGTTTCGGCAGGCTGGATCGCCTCGTCCGCCATGCCTTGCACGAGTTTGGTCAACCTGTCCTCAAGCTGGTTCATCGTCGGCCCCATGTCGCGCACGCGGGCCAACCCGAGCATCGACATGGATTTATAGGTCTCGATCTCGCAAAGACGCTGCATCACACGGCCGATGCGGCGCTCTCCTGTTTCGGGGCGGGCAAAGATCGCGAACCGCATATGCCCCTTGGGATCAATGCGAAAATCCGAAGCGATCACCAATTCGTCCTCGAGCACGCGGCTGATGGCAAGGCTTTCGGGAACGAACCAGTCTTCGATTTTGGGCTCGATCTGACGATCGTCAATTAGGGGTTCGACACGGATAAGCGCCGAAGTGATCCGCGTTCCAGGAGCCGCATTGAGCCAGTCTTGGGGGAACACCTCGAAGGTTGCGGCGTCAAAGGGGCGTTCGGCCACACCGTCACCGATGATCGTATAGGTCACGAACTCGGTGTGGCTTTCCCATTTCAGCATGTATTTGCCGATTTGCCCGAAATAATGGGTCGCACCCGGCTGCGGGTGCGAGGCACCGAACCGATCGAGAAGGTCGATCAGATGGGCCCGCTCTGCATCCCGATCACGCTCGGCGGCATTTTGTGCCGGTTTTATCGCAAGATAGGCGGCGCGCCCCGGTGCCTTCATCGACGGGAAAGGCCGCGCATGAAGCTCGTTGACGAGCGAATAACGGAGGGGGTGATCTTCAATCGGGGTCATAGCGCAGCCATCAATAAGGTGGGTGCACTCTAATCGGATAGAACGATCGATCAAGATAAAAAATTAGTCTTTATAAAGACTTAGCGGCACACAGTGGTATACAGTGTGCCGCTTTGATGCTTGGGTGGTTAAATGCAAACCACGTCGAGCGGAGGGAAACCGTTGAAGCAGACCGAGCTATAGGTCGACGTATAGGCACCCGTGTTGCGGATGAGCACGCGATCCCCTGCCTTGAGCGTGAGCGGAAGCGGCATCGGACGCTTTTCATAGAGCACGTCGGCGCTGTCGCAGGACGGGCCAGCCATGATGCAAGGTCCCCTTGCGTCTTCGTCACGCGGGGTTTCAAACTTGTAGCGGATCGCCTCGCCTTCGGTTTCGGCGAGACCCGAGAAACGACCGATCGAGAGGTAAACCCAGCGGTGCATGTCGCGGTCCGACTTGCGCGAAACAAGCAGAACTTCGGACACGATCACGCCTGCTTCGGCAACCATACCGCGACCCGGTTCGGCCATAATGCGTTCGACTTCACCGAACTTTGCAATCACGAGCGCCATAACGGCAGCGGCATAGTCGGTCGGTGCCTGAATCTCTTCATCATAGAAAGCGGGGAAACCGCCACCGATGTTGAGAAGAGTGAGGTCATGGCCCGCAGCTTTGGCGGCGTGCCAGATCTCGGCCAGCGCATCGAGCGAAGGCTCCCACATGGCGGCCTGACGGGTTTGCGAGCCGACGTGGAACGAGAAGCCCACAGGGTTGAGGCCAAGCTCTTTGGCAAGGTCGCACAGACGCAGAGCCGTATCACGGTCGCAACCGAACTTGCGGGTAAGCGGCCAATCGGCCTGAGACACTTCTACGATGAGACGGATATAGACATCCGAACCAGGCGCATGCTCGGCGATCTTATAGAGCTCCTCGTCGGCATCGGCAGCAAAGAGTGTGATCCCTGCATTAAAGGCCCAAACGATATCCGAGGGACGCTTAATTGTATTGCCGAAAGAAATCTGGTGCGGCTTTGCACCCTGCGACAGGCAGATTTCAATCTCGGGGCGCGAGGCGGCGTCGAAATGCGAGCCGAGCTGCACAAGGCGCTCGATCACTTCGACAGCGGGGTTCGCCTTGACGGCATAGTGGATGTCGGCGCGACCAAGACCTGCCTTGAGCGCATGATACTGCTGCTCGACACGGTCCACGTCGATCACAAGGGTCGGACGATCAAAGTCGTGGGCCGCAACATATTGGTCGAGACGGGAAGCGTCAAAAGACACGGATTCAGTTTTCGCCGAAGCGAAGCTCGCAGTCGTCATGGTCATCTCCATCAGACGGGCCAAAGGCCAAACAGTTCCAAAAGGAGACGTTACCGTCGCTACGTAAACACGTTCAGCGGGACTGCTTTACCGGCCAGAGGCGCGTGCGTTGGCGTCTATAAAACGCGCATTTGGGGCAAATACCGACTCGTTTCAAGAGGAAATTTTCATGGCGGAAAAATTTTTTCCTTTGCCCGCATGAATTTGATCAAACCCCTTATTCACATAGGTTTTTTGATCATTTTCCGCGCTATATTCTTTTCTCGCCTGCCTTGAGAGGCTGCGCTACAAGGCGATATGGCCAAACTTGTTCTCTTCAACAAACCCTTCGACGTTCTGTCGCAGTTCACGGATACCAAAAATCCGACACCGCGCGCGACGCTTTCCGACTATATCAAGATCAAGGGGGTCTATCCCGCGGGTCGTCTTGATCGCGACAGCGAAGGGTTGATGCTCTTGACCGACGACGGTCGGCTTCAGGCGCAATATTCGAATCCGCGGTTCGCGACCGAAAAGACCTATCTGGCGCAGGTCGAAGGCGCGCCGACGGATGCCGATCTGGACCCGCTGCGGCGCGGCGTCACGCTGAATGACGGGCCGACCCGTCCCGCCAAAGTGCGTCTTATTGATCCGCCGAGCATCTGGGAGCGTGATCCGCCCGTCAGATACCGCAAATCGATTCCCGATCAATGGATCGAGTTGACCATTGCGGAGGGACGGAATCGTCAGGTGCGGCGCATGACGGCCGCCATCGGTTTTCCGACCCTGCGCCTGATCCGCTGGTCTATCGGCCCCTATACCGTGGCCGATCTCGATGTCGGAGAATACGAGGTCAAAGAAGCGATGCTGACACCGAAAGCAGCTTCAGCACCCAAACCACGACGGCCAGAAGGCCAACGACCGCGCCACAATCGGGGTCAGTGAGGCTTGCCGCAGGCAGGGCAGTCTTCGCGCCGCTTGGTCCTAAGCACGCGCGGCTCTGCGTAAAGGGCATCATAGATCAAGAGCCTGCCGCGCAACCCTTCGCCCGCGCCCACAATGGCCTTGACCGCTTCGGTAGCCATGAGCGAGCCGATCACACCTGGCAATGGGCCGAGCACGCCCGCCTGCGCACAGGTAGGAACCAATCCGTCCGCAGGTGCCTCGGGGAAGACGCACTCGTAACAAGGTGCGCCATTGGCGGGATCATAGAGGCTGATCTGGCCTTCCCATTGCGTCATCGCAGCCGCAACCAAAGGCTTGCCGAGTTTCGCACAGGTGCGGTTGACAAGATACCGCGTCGCAAAGTTATCCGTCCCGTCAAGAACGATGTCATACTCGCCAATCAGCGCCTCTGCGTCCTTTTCGGTCAAGCGGCGCTGATAGGGTTTCACGGTGATAAAAGGATTGATGTCCTTCATCGCGGTTTCCGCCGAAAAGACTTTGGGCATCCCGATGCGGCTGTCGGCGTGGATCACTTGGCGCTGAAGGTTCGACCCTTCGACCTCGTCGTCGTCCACGATCCCGATGGTTCCGACCCCCGCCGCCGCAAGATAGAGAAGCGCGGGCGAACCAAGCCCCCCTGCCCCGATCACAAGAACCTTGGCTTCCTTGAGCTTTTTCTGCCCCAGACCGCCGATCTCGCGCATGATCATATGTCGCGCATACCGGTTGATTTCGGTTTCCGAGAACGTCCCTGTTTGAAGCGGAGCAGTGCTTTCTTCCGCTTTCGCTTTGGCTTTGAGCTTGGTCAGAAGCCAGCGATAGGCCGCGATGATCACAGCAAAACCGATCAAAAGCGCCCAAAGACGCACATCACCGCCCGTGGCTTCGCGGAAGGGATGGCCTTCGATAAAAGTGATTTGAACGAGAATGACCCCGACCATCAGGATCGAGATCATGACCCAACGCGCCTTTTTCGGGGCGCCCATGAGCATGCCAATGCCCCACAGCGCAAGGACCATCGCGCCGACGAGGATCATGATCTGACCCCCGTAGAGCCGAAGCCACCCGCACCGCGTCCGGTTTCGCTCAGGCCTTCGGTGATTTCGAAGCGGGCTTGCAGCACGGGCGCGACGACAAGCTGGGCGATGCGGTCGCCATGGGCGATATGGAAAGGCTCGGACCCCGCATTCATCACGATAACTCCCAAAGGTCCGCGATAATCGCTGTCGATCGTGCCTGGCGTATTGGGAAGGGTGATCCCGTGCTTTAACGCAAGTCCTGAACGCGGCCGCACCTGCACCTCGTAACCTTCGGGGATTTCCATGCGCAGCCCCGTCGGAACAAGGACCCGCGCCCCTGGCTCCAGTGTGACGCCTTCCCTTTGAGCGGTCGGGAAATTGGCACAGACATCGGCCCCCGCTGCGCCTCCTGTCTGATAGGCGGGCAAAGGAATACTGCGATCGGCGTCCGCAAGCCACTCAAGGCGTATGGTCGGGGTCATCAAAGTTCCTTCGCTCAATACATCGACGGGACGACAAGATCGGGCGGACGGTGCCCGTCGGCAAAGGTGCGGATGTTGATCATCACCTTTTCGCCCATCTCAAGACGCCCCTCGACAGTGGCCGAGCCCATATGCGGCAAGAGCACAACATTGGGCAGCTCGCGCAGGCGCGGATTGAACTCGGTCCCGTGTTCGAAGACATCAAGCCCTGCACCCGCGATCTCTCCTGCGCGAAGCATGCGTGTCAGAGCGTTTTCGTCGATCACCTCGCCGCGGCTGGTGTTCACGATCACGGCGCTCGGCTTCATCAGCTTGAGACGTCGCGCATTCATAAGGTGGAACGTGCTCGGCGTATGCGGGCAATTGATCGACAGCACGTCGACGCGCGAGACCATCTGGTCTAGGCTCTCCCAATAGGTCGCGCCGACTTTCTCCTCGGCCTCGGGGCGAAGACGTTTGCGGTTGTGATAATGCACCGTCATGCCGAAGGCCTGCGCGCGGCGCGCGACCGCCTGACCGATCCGGCCCATCCCGAGAATGCCCAAGCGGCGTCCCGCAATCCGCCCGCCGAGCATTGCAGTGGGGGCCCATCCGCTCCATTCGCCCGATTGCATGAGCGCAAGGCCCTCGGGGATGCGGCGGGTGACGGCAAGGATGAGCGCCATCGCCATGTCCGCTGTATCCTCGGTCATTACGCCCGGTGTGTTGGAAACATGTATCCCGCGCTGGCGGGCGGTGCCGACGTCGATATGGTCGACCCCTGCCCCATAGTTGGCGATGAGTTTGAGCCGATCCCCCGCTGCGGCAAGCATCGCATTGTCGATCTTGTCGGTCACGGTGGGCACCAGAACATCGCAGCTGCGCATCGCCTCGACAAGCTGTTCACGGCTCAAGGGCGTGTCGTCATCACGCAGGCGCACATCGAAAAGTTCTTTAAGGCGGACTTCGATCTGTTCGGGTAAGCGTCGCGTGACGACAACACTCAGACGTTTACCTGACATGATTTTCCCTCCGCTGCTTTGCAAATCACTGCATTGGTGTCAGATTGCCAAGACAATGACCGAGGCACAAGAGCACCTAATGCCGCCCTCGGACAATTGAGCAGACTGGATTTCGGAAAGAATCTGTTATGACGACCCTCCTTCGCTGGCTGGCCTTGGCTCTTGCACTTGCCGCATTTCC
>JALRIK010000082.1 GCA_023255435.1 Marivivens sp. | reverse complement strand
ACAGACAGGCCAGACCCAGCGGGAATTGGTGCACCCTTAACCAGATACACGCCGCCAACCTGCACATCGACCGTGATCTGCGAGGCCGTGACGTTCGACAAGTTCATGCCAATAGTGACAGCAGTTGTAGCTGAGGGTACAGTATATACAGTTGTCGGTGTAGTGCCTACAGAGGCAGACGTATAGTTCTTAAAAGTGTTTGCCATTTCCTATTCCTTCACCCAAGAGCGATCGCTAGGGCAAGTGCAGTCCCAGCTTGGTCAACATCAAGATTTGTTCGTGCAGTAGCTGCATTGTCTAGGTCAGATAGGTTGTTTGCTACAAGAAGCACATCTGTGGTATAAGACGTGACCCAAGCGGAACCATTCCAGACCTTCATTAGACCGTTTGTAGTGTCGAAGTACAATGCCCCAGTGATCAGAGCATTACCATCATTGTCTGTAGCTGGATCACTAGCCTTGGCACCTAGATAACGGTCATCAAAGCTATCATAGATTGCAGCGGTGTTAGCTTCAGAGGTAGCAGCGGATGATGCCGAAGTAGCAGCAGAGGATGCACTAGTAGCAGCATTAGTCTCAGAAGTAGCAGCATTAGTCTCTGAAGTAGCGGCAGCATTAGCTGACAACAAAGCGTTAGTCTCAGATACTGATGCGGCAGTAGCAGAGTTTGAAGCGTTCGTAGCAGAGGTTGCAGCGGTGGCCGCATCAGTCGCAGCTTCGGTCGCAGCGGCAGCGGCATCGGTGGCAGCAGCGCCAGCCTCTGCAGCGGCTTCTACCGCGTCGGTCGCAGCCTCTGCGGCAGCTTCTACAGCGCCGGCAGCCGCATCGGTGGCAGCCTCGGCAGCCGCTTCGGTCGCCTCGGCCGCAGCAGTCGCAGCTTCGGTTGCTGCGGTGGCGGCTTCGGTGGCAGCCTCGGTCGCGGTTGTCGCGGCTTCGGTCGCTGCTTCCGTCGCGCCTTCTACAGCGGTTTCTGCCTGTTCAGTCACGGTTTCGACCGCTTCGACAGGTGCCTTACCATTGGCAAAATACTGATAGCCGAAGAAACCGGCAATCGCAGCGATAGCAATGATGATAATCGCTCTCATGATACACTTCCTTTTTTGGACGGAGCCCCCAATCCTGGTTCCGCCGCCCCTATGGCAGATGCAACATGAAAGGGAAAGAGACAACTCATGGGGGAAAACAGGACTTTAGCCCAATGCCTCAATAGCGGGTTGCGCGCAGCGCTAAGGGCCTATATTTTGCGCGAGAAATTGCTAACAGCCGAAAGGACAAGGCCATAGCCCGCAGACCTCATAACGCACCTCCGGTGCGTGAAACTGGACCCCGTATCAACGACCGTATCCGGGGCACTGAAATCCGTCTTATTGGCGCCGAAGGCGAGAACGTCGGAGTGGTCTCTCCCGCTCGCGCTCTTGAAATGGCCGAAGAAGCCGGTCTCGATCTTGTAGAAATCTCGCCCAATGCTGTGCCGCCCGTGTGTAAAATCATGGACTTCGGCAAGTACAAGTACGAGACGCAGAAGAAAGAGGCCGAGGCTCGTAAAAAGCAAAAGATCATCGAAATCAAAGAGGTAAAGTTCCGTCCCAACACGGACACCCACGATTACGAAGTGAAAATGCGCTCGGTCCTCAAGTTCCTCGAGAACGGCGACAAGGTCAAAGTCACGCTGCGTTTCCGTGGCCGCGAAATGGCCCACCAGGATCTTGGACGGAATCTGCTGGAGCGAGTGGCTGCCGACATTACCGAGCACGGCAAGGTCGACAACATGCCCAAGATGGAAGGCCGTCAGATGGTCATGATGCTGAGCCCGACCAAGTAAGGCTCGCACGAATCCCCTGATACGAGAAAGCCGCCCCGAAGGGCGGCTTTTTTGTTGGACCTGCCCGCTTTGGTCGCGAGCAGGACGGTCTTACTTGGCCGCAGCGACAGCGCGCTTGGTCATGACCTTGATCAGATGGGCGCGATATTCCGCGTCCCCATGCAGATCGTTGATCAATCCATCCGCCGAAGCGGTGAGCCCCTCGAGAGCCGCCGCCGAGAAGCTCGCGGACAACGCGGCTTCGGCTTCGGACCAGCGGAACACGCCGTTCTCGGATGCGCCCGTGACTGCAACGCGAACACCGTCGGCGTATTTGGCCACAAACACCCCGACAAGGCTGAAGCGGGATGCGGGCTGGACGAACTTTTGATAGTTCGCGGCCTGCGGGATCGGGAATTTCACGCCCGTGATGATCTCGCCTTCGTTCAGTGCGGTGGTGAACAGCCCCTGAAAGTAGTCATCCGCAGCGATCTCGCGATTGTTGGTCACGATGGTCGCATTGGAAGCCAGAGCCGCCGATGGATAGCATGCCGAAGGGTCGTTGTTGGCAAGCGAGCCGCCGATGGTCCCGCGGCTGCGCACTGCAGGATCACCAATATTCGCAGCCAAGGCCGCAAGCGCGGGATAGGCTCCCGCTTCTGCCGCCACGGTTGCGTGGGTCGTGCCACCGCCGATGCTCAGGACATTGCCGTCTTGGCAAACGCCCTTGATCTCGTCGATAGCAGACAAGCTCACCAGCACGGCCGGAGATGCCAGACGCTGTTTCAGGGTCGGGATGAGGGTCTGACCCCCACCCAGCGCCTGAGCGTCTTCGCCAGCAAGAGCAGCAACTGCATCGGCTACGGTTTTCGGACGGGTTACGTCGAATGCATACATGATGTCGTCCTCCTCTTACTGGTTCATTGCTTTCCAGACGCGATGCGGCGTCAGGGGCATGTCGATATGGCCAACGTTCTTGCCACCCGAAGCGAGCGCGTCGATGACGGCGTTTACAACGGCGGGCGGAGAGCCGATGGCCCCTGCTTCACCGCAACCTTTGACCCCAAGGGGGTTGTGGGTGCAGGGCGTGCAGGACGAATGGTCCACGATATAGAACGGAAGATCATCCGCGCGCGGCATCGCATAGTCCATATAGGACGCCGACTGGAGCTGACCGTTTTCATCGTAGACAGCGGCTTCGAGAAGCGCCTGACCGATGCCTTGGGCGATACCGCCGTGGACTTGGCCCTCTACGATCATCGGGTTCACAACATTGCCGAAGTCGTCGGCGGCTGCGAACTTTTCGATCGTGACCTTACCCGTTTCAGGGTCGACTTCCACTTCGCAGGCATAGGCGCCCGACGGATAGGTGAAGTTGGCAGGATCGTAGAACGCGGTTTCTTCGAGACCGGGTTCGATCTCTTCGAGCGGGTAGTTATGCGGCACATAGGCCGCAAGAGTGACCCCTGCCCAATCGACCGACTTATCGGTGCCCGCAACCGAGAATTTGCCGTTCTTGAGCTCGATATCGGCTTCGGATGCTTCGAGCAGGTGAGCGGCAATCTTCTTGGCCTTGCGGATGACCTTTTCGGTCGCGCGCACCATGGCCGAGCCACAGACCGCAAGCGAACGCGAACCATAGGTGCCCATGCCGAAGGGAATCTTGGACGAGTCGCCATGCACGATGTCGATCTGGCTTTCGTCGATGCCGATCATTTCGGCGATCACCTGCGGGAAGGTCGTTTCGTGGCCCTGTCCGTGGCTGTGCGCCCCGACCATGACCGAGATGGACCCCGTTGCGTTCACGCGGACCGTTGCAGCGTCATAGAGACCCGCGCGCGCACCAAGCTGACCCACAAGGTTCGACGGTGCGATACCGCAAGCCTCGATGTAACAGTTGACGCCAAGACCGCGCCATTTGCCCTTGGCTTCGGATGCCTTGCGGCGGGCGGCGAACCCCGAAAGATCCATGATCTCTTCGAGCTTGTCCATCGTCGCGGTATAGTCGCCGGTATCGTATTCCACGGCCACAGGGGTGGCATAGGGGAACTGGGTGATAAAGTTCTGACGACGTAGTTTGATCGGATCAACGCCAAGCTCGCGCGCGGCTTTGTCGATCACCCGCTCAAGCTGGAAGGTCGCCTCGGGACGGCCAGCGCCGCGATATGCGTCGACAGGAACGGTGTTGGTAAACACGGCCTTGACGTTCACATAGATGAGCGGGGTCTTGTAATTGCCCGCCATCAGGGTGCCGTGGAGCCAAGTCGGTACCGAAGGCGCAAAGGTGGACAGATAGGCGCCCATATTTGCATAGGTCTCGGTGCGAACGGCGGTGAAGTTGTTGTCCTTGTCGAGAGCAAGCTCGATCTTTGTCACGTGGTCACGACCATGGGCGTCCGACATAAAGGCTTCGGAACGGGTCGAGGTCCATTTAACGGGACGCTTAATCTGACGCGCCGCAAAGGTCACGAAGGCTTCTTCCGCGTAGTGGAAGATCTTAGTGCCGAAGCCGCCACCAACGTCAGGTGCCACAACACGAAGCTTGTGCTCGGGGATTCCGAGAACAAATGCGCCCATAAGTAGGCGGATCACGTGCGGGTTCTGAGACGTTGTATAAAGGGTCGATTCATCATTGGCGGCGTTATAGTCGCCCACGGCCACGCGCGGCTCCATCGGGTTGGCAACCAGACGGTTGTTCACCAGTTCGAGCGTGGTGACATGCGCCGCGTTCTTGATGGCTTCATCAACGGCGGCCTTGTTGTCTTCGACGAAACCCCAATCATAGCAGAGGTTCGAGCTTAGATCGTCGTGCACCTTGGGGGCGCCGTCTTTGAGCGCCTCTTTCATATTCACGACGGCAGGAAGCTCTGTAAGATCGAGACCGATGGCTTCTGCCGCGTCGCGGGCCTGTTCGCGGGTTTCTGCAACAACGGCTGCAATCGGATCGCCCACATGACGGACCTTGCCCTGAGCCAGAACGGGGTGCCCCGGTTCCTGCATGGGCTGACCGTGACGGTCGGTGACCTGCCAACCGCAGGGCAGACCGCCGATGCCTTCAAAGTCCTTGCCGGTAAAGATACGAACAACACCTGGCATCGTTTCTGCCACAGATGTGTCGATCCCGTTGATTTTCGCATGCGCTACGTCCGAGCGCAGGAAATGCACATAGGTCTGGCCATAGACATTCACGTCATCGGTATACTGACCCTTACCGGTCAGGAACCGCACGTCCTCGCGCCGTTTAGAGCTGGCGCCGATACCACTATCCTTGGGCATCTCATTCCTCCCTGAATAAACTATTCCGCGCGGCTCCCTCCGCACGGCCTCTTGGTGCGCCCGCCTTATTCGGCGGCAATCTTGCTCACATCCTGACCGCTTGCGGCCATGATCGCTTTGACTATGTTGTGATAGCCCGTGCAGCGGCAGATATTGCCTTCAAGATGATGACGGATTTCTGCTTCGGTGGGCTTGGGGTTGACCTTGAGCAGCGAAGACGCCGCCATGATCATGCCCGGAGTGCAGAACCCGCACTGAAGTCCGTGATGCTCCTGAAACGCTGCTTGAAGCGTCGAGAGCGAGCCGTCGGCGTTCTGCTGGCCTTCGACCGTGCCGACCTCGGCGCCATCGGCCTCGACAGCGAACATGGTGCAGGATTTGACCTGTAGACCGTTCACATGAACGGTGCAGGCCCCACACTGCGATGTGTCACAGCCGACGTGGGTCCCCGTGAGACGCAGGTTCTCGCGTAGGAAATCAACAAGCAACGTGCGTCCTTCGACGTCGCCCGTGACCTGACGGCCATTCACCGTCATGGAAATTTTGGTCATGGTTACTCCTCCCTAATGGATAACGGGATCTTACGAGAAAACTCGCTTGATCCAGCCTTTCTTTTCTCCCTCCGCCTTGGCCGGCTCCTCTCCGGCCTCTGCCTCGGGCGCGGGGCCTTCGACAACGGATTGAAATTTCGCAAAAAATTCATCTGCAAGCTTGCGCGCCACACCGTCGATGATACGGCTTCCGAGTTGGGCAATCTTGCCGCCGATACGGGCTTCGACCGTGTAGTCGAGCTGTGTTCCGCCTTCGACGGGGGTCAGTGTCACTTTGGCGCCGCCATTGGCGAATCCCGCAGGACCGCCTTTACCTTCGCCCGAAATGGTGCAGCTTTTGCCTTCGACGATGTCAGACAGTTGAACCGCGCCCTTAAATGTCGCTTTGACGGGGCCGATCTTTTGAACGACGACGGCTTCGAAACCATCGGCGACAGAGCCGTTCATCTCCTGACATCCCGGAATACAGGCCTTGAGAACCTCGGGGTCCAAGAGCGCCGACCAAACGGCTTCGGGGGCGGCATTGATGACACGGGAATCAGATAGTTCCACAAGTTCCTCCATCTTCTCGTCAAAAGGCTAGTGCGGGGCTACGACCCTGCATATACGACCAAAGGCCGATATCTATCTCTCGGGTGCCGTGAACGTAAGTCCGTAATCGGCAAAAATCTGTTCGATTCGCCCGTCTTGAAGGGCGGCGTATATCGCGTCATCCACAGCATAACCGAGTGGACGATAAGAGAAATGGACAGCAACACCGACTGTCCATTGGCCGACACCGAAGTTCACGAGCGGCGGTTGATGGACCTCGACACCGTCGCCCGCGAAATACTCGAGCTGCGCCTTCGGTCCCATCGCACCGCGCACTTCGCCAGTTCCGATCGCCGCGACTGCTTTGCCGATTTCGGGGAAGCGGTGCACATTGGCCGAGGCCCCTGCCCCAAGAAGGTTCGTCAGATAGAAGTCTGCAATCGTATCGTTCTGGACCGCGACGGGATCGAAACGAAAAAACGGTGGTGTGGGCTTGTCCCCTTCATAAAAGGCCGCATCATAGGCGATGGCAATACCCTCTTTGTAGTATTGGCCAGTAAAGACCACTTGCTCTACGCGGCAGGCAAAGTCGCTATTGTATGGAACGTGCATCATCACATTCGCAACCGCGCCCCCGACGACAGGGCCTTTCCAGATCCAGTTGCGCAGATCCGCTTCGAGATTCTCGTCCGCTTGCACGAATTTGAACTTGGGCGCGACGCCGATGCTTTCAGCGATAAGTTTGGCGATTTCGATGTCGACGCCCCTCGGTTGACCTGCCTCCTCGAAGGAATAGGGCGCAAAGTCCTCGAACACCGCGAATTCGATAAAGCCGCGCTCGATAATCGTGTCGAGATCCTGACCGACGATATCACGGCTCACGTTCTGCGGTTTGGCCTGCGGGACATAATCTTCGCATCTGGCCGATGCAGACGTGGCAAGCCCCCCCGCCGCAAGGGTCGTCAACACAAGGCAGAGGGGCAAGCGTTTCATCATCAGTGCGCCGCCGAAAGTCCGACCGTCAGGATTTCAGAGGCGTGTTTGTAGCCTGTCGCGCTTCCGTCGAGAGCGCGGGCCGCTTCCCAAGCGATCGAAACTGCAATCGGCGCACCCGAAAGCGTTTTGATATTATCCGCAATCGCGTTGAGTTCGGCGCGCAGGGCCTCTGTATCCGCCTCGCCGCCCGTCGCAAGCTCGGCCAATTTGTCCCGAAGCGCGCCCAGTTCGCCAGCGTTTTCGGTCACTTGCTGGTCATCGGGACGGGTTTCGATATAGGTGCGGATCGCCCAGCCTGCTTTTTGACCGAGCACTTCCTCGAAGGCGGGCATCTTGGTGGTGCCGTTCTGGGTATAGCCATGGCGGAACCGCTCCATGAACCATTCATCCCCGTATTCTTCGGCTTCGAGGAACCGCAAATCGGGAGCAAGTCCGCCCGAGATGGCTCCAAGACCATGGCAGCGCGCGCAATTCTGGTTGAAGCCCGACGATCCGATTTCGACTGCTTTGAGCCAGACGTCCTCGCCCACCGCCTCTGCGCGATAGGGATTTTCGATCAGCCATTCCTCGCCGATGTCGGGCAAGGCGTCGGTGTTGACGGGCTGTGGGGCGACATCCCCATGGGCGTTGACGAAACCCGCAATGGCGATAAAGCCTGCGGAAATAAATGTGGCGTGGCGCGCTTTGAGCATGGGGCGATCTCCTCAATCTAATGCAGCATGCGTTCGAAGGTTGGCTTTTTGACTACCCGCGCTTTGCTGATCAAATCTATGCGACCTTGGTTCAAGCCAGCAGCCTAGACGATGGTCGCATTTCTCGGACCCCATCCGACTTGATAGCCTTTTCCCAAGGGAGAAGAGGATGCCACTCAAGACGCTTGTTTTTTGGCTCGGTCTGGTCGGCGCTTGCGCGGGCGGCCCTGCCGCATCCGAGACGGCGATCACGATCACCTATGTCAAACAGGAGGTCGAGCGCCCCCCCGTTCTCTCCAATCTCGATGCGATTCCCGAGGACGAGGGATGGCGCGGCGCCGAGATCGGGCTTCAGGACAACGCAACGACGAGCAAATTCCTCGGTCAGACATGGAGCCTGCAAGAGCGGATCGTGCCCGTGGGCGGCGATCTTCTTGCGGCGGGGCGCGAGAGTGCGGCGCAAACGCGGTTTCTGATCATCGACGCCCCACGCGAGGGTCTCTTGGCTTTGGCGGATCTTGCCGAACTTGAAGACGCTCTCCTCTTCAACGTGGCCGCCGAAGAACCCGATCTTCGGGACGAGGCTTGCCGCGCCAATGTGCTTCACACCGCCACAAGCCTGACCATGCGTAGCGATGCCTTGATGCAGTTTCTCGCGCTGCGGCGCTGGTCCGATCTTGCCATGATCACAGGGCCACATGCCTCCGATATGGCCTTTGCCGAAGCGCTTCGCGGATCGGCGCGGAAATTCGGTCTCAAGATCAAGGGCGAAAAAGAATGGCGTTTCGATGCGAACATGCGCCGCGCCGCCTCGGCCGAGGTGCCTCTTTTCACGCAAGAGCTTCCCGATCACGAAGTCCTTTTGGCCGCCGACGAGATCGGCGATTTTGCCCGCTACCTTCCCTATAACACGTGGGACCCCGTCCTCTTGGCGGGCTCCGAAGGGCTGCGGCCTTTGGGGTGGAGCCATGTAATGGAGCAATGGGGCGCGGTCCAACTCCAGAACCGCTTCGAAGATCATGCGGGCCGGAATATGCGCCCCAAAGATTATGCCGCCTGGGCCGCCGTTCGCGCCCTTGGAGAGGCTGTGACCCGCACCGCGAGCGATGATCCAAACGTGCTTCGGGCCTATATGCTCTCGGAAGAATTCGAGCTTGCCGCGTTCAAAGGACGGCCGCTTTCGTTCCGAAGCTGGAACGGACAGCTACGCCAGCCCATTCCCGTCGTGCATCCGGGCGCCGTGGTCGCGGTCGCCCCACTCGAAGGGTTTCTTCATCCCACATCGGAACTCGACACACTCGGGCTCGACGCCCCCCAGAGCCGATGCACCGCTTTTTCGGAGTAATTCATGAAACGCCTTTTATCGACGCTCTCCTGTTTCGCACTTCTGGCCGCTTTGCCCGCAACGGCGAGCGAGATTTGGGTCACGAACGAACATGACGACACGATCAGTGTGATCGACATAGAGACGCTCGAAGTCGTGCGCACTATCGAAACGGGCGAACGGCCCCGCGGGATTACCTTTAGCAAGGATTATTCGGTGGTTTACGTCTGTGCCTCGGACAGCGACACGGTTCAGGTGATTGACCCCGAAACGGGCGAGATCCTCCACGATCTTCCCTCGGGCGAGGACCCGGAACAATTCGTGCTCCACCCTGACAATAGGCACCTTTATATCGCCAACGAAGATGATGCGATCACCACGGTGGTGGACACTGTCGAGCGCAAGGTGATCGCCCAGATCGACGTCGGGATCGAACCCGAAGGCATGGCGGTGTCACCGGACGGCAAGATCGCGATTACCACCTCGGAAACCACGAATATGGCCCACTGGATCGACACCGAGACACACCAGCTTTTTGCCAACACGCTGGTCGATGCGCGTCCGCGCCATGCCGAGTTCGCGAAAGAAGGGAGCGAGCTTTGGGTCAGCTCTGAAATCGGCGGAACAGTAACGGTTTTCGCGGTCGCGGATCAGACCCCGCTTGCCAAAATCAGCTTTGAGATCAAAGGCGTGCATCAAGACAACATCCAGCCCGTGGGTTTCGAGTTCTCGGCGGACGGCAAAACCGCATTCGTCGCACTCGGCCCGTCCAACCATGTGGCGGCGGTGAACACCGAAACCTATGAAGTCGAGGACTATATCCTTGTCGGGCGTCGGGTGTGGCATATGGCGTTTTCGCCCGATCACTCGATGCTTTTCACCACCAACGGCGTTTCAGGCGATGTCACGGTGATCGACGTGGCAAGCCGCACCCCCGTCAAAACAATCAAAGTCGGCCGTTTCCCTTGGGGCGCGGCCGTTCGGCCTTAGAGGGTTTACTTATGTCATTCAAAACAATCGCTTTTGCCGCGCTCGTCGCAAGCGCTCCTTTCGCATCCTACGCAGAGGATCAGCCATCCCCATTCGGTTTGGCGGGGATACTCTCGGCCAAGAACAAAGAGGATTTGCCCCCCATCCTTCTCTCGGCAGGAGAGCCCCTTGCTGACGCGCCACTGATCTTGAAATCCGGCGTTTATTACGAGATCGAGATCACCTCGGACGGCTCTGCCGAAATCGGACTGGTGGGTCCCGAATTCTTTCGTGCTATCTGGATCGACGAGATCGTGATCGAGGGTCTCGAAATCCGCCCTCTGGGGCTCGACAGTGTGGAATTCGACGATCCCGGAACGATGGAGATCGGTTTTCTGGCGATCAAACCGGGGGCCTACAGCCTCCATGTTCCGAAAAGCACGGGCGCGCTGCAACGGTTGGAGATTACAATAGAGTGAGCGGCCTACGCGTTCAGAACCTGTCGCACAGCTATGGCGCCAAACAGGCGCTGAAGGATGTGGGATTCGAGATCGAACGCGGCAGGTTTTGCGCGCTTCTCGGGCCGAACGGTGCAGGAAAATCGACGCTCTACGCCATTCTCACAGGGCTGTTGCTACCGAACAATGGCACAATCGAGATTGCCGATACGCTTCTTCACGAAACACCTTTGCGCGCGCTCGCCAAGATGGGCATCGTGTTCCAGCAAACGACGCTCGACCTTGATCTAAGCGTGCGGCAGAACCTTCGGTATTTTGCCGCGCTGCATGGCTTTGCAGGCAAAGCTGCGGACATCAGGATCGACGCCGCTCTTGACCGTCTTGGGATGTTGGAACGCGCTGGCGAAAAGGTCCGCGCTCTTAACGGTGGGCATAAGCGCCGCACGGAAATCGCCCGTGCGCTGCTTCATGAGCCCGAAGTGCTTCTTCTTGACGAGCCGACCGTCGGGCTCGACAGCCAGACGCGGATCGCCATCACTGAACATGTGCACCGTCTTTGCACCGAGGTCGGGCTTACCGTGCTTTGGGCCACCCATTTGACCGACGAAGTGCGCCCGACGGATGAGCTGATCCTTCTGCACAAGGGCGAGATCCTCGAACGCGGAATAGCGGCGCAAATCTGCGGCGCGCTCCCCCTTGCCGAGGTTTTCATGCGCAAAGTGGGCCAACCGATATGAGAACCTTTGGGATCGCTCTGCTTGCCATCATCACCCGCGAGACGCTCCGCTATGTCGGCCAGCGCGAAAGGTTCCTCGCCGCCTTGGTGCGTCCTTTGGTCTGGCTTCTCGTCTTTGCCGCTGGCTTTCGTGCCGCGCTCGGTCTCTCGATCATCCCGCCCTATCAGACCTATATCACCTACGAGACTTATATCGTCCCTGGATTATGCGGAATGATATTGCTTTTCAATGGGATGCAGACCTCTCTTAGTCTTGTTTACGACCGCGAGATGGGATCAATGAAGGTCCTTTTGACCGCGCCGCTCCCACGTGGATGGTTGCTCTTTTGCAAATTGGTTGCGAGCACGCTCATCTCGACGCTTCAAGCCTATACCTTCCTTGCGATTGCATGGCTCTTCGAAATCCGCCTCGACCTTTGGGGTTATATCGCGGTCTTTCCCGCGCTTTGCATCAGCGGATTGATGCTCGGCGCTTTGGGACTTGCGATCTCGTCACAGGTTAAGCAGCTCGAGAATTTCGCGGGGGTTATGAACTTTGTGATCTTTCCGATGTTCTTTTTGTCCTCGGCGCTCTACCCGCTCTGGAAGATGGCCGAGGCAGGCGAGGTGCTGTTCTGGATTTGCACCATCAACCCCTTTACCCATGCCGTCGAATTGATCCGCTTTGCCCTTTATCTCGAGATCAATCTTGCCGCTTTGGGATGGACGAGCCTGAGCCTTGGGGTGTTTCTCGCGCTTGCACTCTATGGCTATGATCCTGCACGCGGCATCACGAGAGACGGCAAATAGCCGAACTACGACCATAGCAAGCCTGACAAAATCGGCCACTTTTGCTAGGATCAGAGGGGTTGGAGGACTTGACATGCGATATCTCATTTTTGCCTTGGCTCTTGCGGCCACGCCTCTGGCGGCCGAAGAAGAGGACCCAAGCCAATTCGGTGATCTGAACCGAGAAGAGTTGACCCTCAACCGCGTGCTCGAAAATATCAGGCGGGGAGAGGTGTCGATGACCTCCTGCGCCGCGGGGTATTTCATGACCAAAAAGGGCGATCACAGCGATGCCCGCCTCACCCTTGAAACTTGTGCCAATGCGGGCAACACGGCCGCGATGGCCTGGATGGGCTATCTTGATGATAACGGTCTTGGAAACGGAACGGGGATCGACCCCCAAGGCGCGGCCGAATGGAACAGACGCGCCGCCGAACTCGGCGATCCTGTCGGAATGTTCAATCACGGTATCGATCTGATGCGGGGCTGGGGCGTGGCAGAAGACAGCGAAGCAGGCCGCCGCTTTATCGACCGCGCCGCCGATGAAGGCGTCGCCATTGCAGAGCGGCTTCGCGGGTCGGATTACGATCTCAACGAAATCA